>CAMAXB010000220.1 GCA_945862035.1 Opitutus sp. GAS368 | reverse complement strand
GGTCGAACTCCTCGGTCGACTTTGAGGCCCACAGGCGGAGGAGATTGACCGTCTTGGTGCCATAACCCGCGGTCGGGATGTCATGCGGGACCCCGAGGATCCGCTTGGTGTCAACCCAGCTCGGCTTGTAGTTGCCGCGATCGTCGAAGACATTTTCCACGCGGCCGTAGAGATGGATTTCCTGGGTGTACTCCGGATGAATCACTTCCCACGGATCGCCGAAGAGCATCCAGTTGTCGGGCGACTCGACCTGGTGGCCGTTGACGAAGGCCTGCTTGAAGAGACCAAACTCATAGTAGATACCGTAGCCCAGCGCAGGGTAGTCAAGGGTCGCGAGCGAATCGAGAAAGCATGCCGCCAGCCGTCCGAGGCCGCCGTTGCCGAGGCCCATGTCGACCTCGGACTCACGCATGAGGTCGAAATCCTGGCCCAGCGAGGCGAGCGCCTCCTTCGCGGTGTCAAACATGCCGGTCGCGAGCAGATTGTTGCCGAAGAGGCGTCCCATCAGGTACTCAAGGGAGAAGTAGTAAACCCGCCGAACATTCTGCGCGCTGTGGACCGCCTGAGTCTCGATCATCCGCTCGTGCATCGCATCGCGGACCGCGAGGACAGTCGCCACCCACCAGTCGTGCGGCCGGGCCAACTTGGGATCGCGGGCCAGAGTCGACACCAGATGCCGCTGGATGAGCGAGCGCAGAACCTGCACGTCGGAATCGGTTTGCGGTCGTCCGTGGATGTTGACCGCAGGCGGGCTGACGGAGGCGGCGACTTTTTTCTTGGAGGGAGACGGCATGGAAAGGGAGACTGATCCAGAACCAAGTTTCGTGCCACCGCCGCCTCGGGGGAAGGCTATTTTTGAAAGCGCCTGGCCAGTTCACCTACGCTTAACTCAATTTGGGTCGGTCGGCCCGATGGGCTGCTCAAGGGCGAGCGGCAGGCGAACAACTGCGACAACAAGGCGCGCAACTCCGCCTCGCCGGCCGCTTCCGGGAGGCGAATGGCCTTCGCCACGGCCAGACGCGCGAGTTCTTCGCGGGCTAGGCCGATCGCGCCGTCCGGGAACCGGCCCTCCCGCACAGCGCCCAAGAGGTCACGCAGGAAGGGCTCCGCTCCCGCCGGTTCCATCCACGCGGGCACCGCTTCGATCCGGAAGAAATTCCGGCCGAACTCGCTGATTTCAAACCCATGCGCGTTGAGAAACTCCAGGCGGTCCAGCAGCAGCGCCGTCGCGACCGGGTCGAGTTCCACCGGTACGGGCAGCAGCAGGCGCTGGCTGGCAACGGAACCGGCGGCAAACTCCGCCTGCAGCCGCTCGAACCACACCCGCTCGTGCGCGGCCCGGCGATCGATCACTACCAGGCCCGCGGGCGTTTCGAAAAGGACATAGACCCCGTGCACGCGACCCACGTAGCGCCACGCCGCGATCGAATCCCGCCCGGTTTCGGTCGGGACGGACGCGCGCGCGACCGCGGGCGACGGGGCACTCGAGGCCACCACCGCGGGCCGGGGGGCCGGCGGCGGGGGCAGGAAAACCGGGCGGACAATCGCGCCGCCCTGGCTCAGGGCCGGGGCGGAAGCCCATGGCACCGACAGGACCGGCTCCGCCGGGAGGGGCGCGACCGGCGCGGCGGTTGCGGGGCCGGCGGCGGGAGCGAGTTCGCGCAGCCGTTGCAGGACGGCCCGGATGACGAAGCTGCGGACCGCCGGCTCACTGCGGAAGCGCACCTCCCGCTTCGCTGGGTGGACATTCACATCGACCGCCGCCGGGTCGAGATCGAGGAACACAAATGCAGCCGGGTAGCGCCCCTTGGGCAGGGACTCGTGATAACTCTCGATCAGCGCGTAGTTCAGCGTCCGGCTGTCGACCGGACGCTGGTTGACGAAGGTGATCATCTCATGGCGCGTCGCCCGCCCCGCGCCCGGTCTGCCGATGAAGCCGCGCAGGCGCAGGCCCGGCTCCTCCGCCTCCAGCGACACCAGACCCTCTGCCAGCTGGCGCCCGAAGATCTCCCCCACCCGATCCACCAGGCCCGGGCATTCGGGGGAGCGAAAAATAATGCGGCCGTCCTCAATCAGGGTGAACGCCACGCGCGGGAAGGCCAGGGCATACAAGCGCACGCCGGAGACGATGTGCGCAGCCTCCGTCGGGTCGGTCTTGAGAAACTTGCGGCGCGCCGGCACGGAGTTGAAAAGCTGCGCCACCTCGATTCGCGTTCCCACGGGGCGCCCGCACTCATGCACATGCACCAAGCGGCCGCCGTTGACCACAATCTCGGTACCCGCCTCGGCGCCGGTCTCGCGGGTCTGCAAGGTGAAGCGCGAGATGCTCGCGATCGAGGGCAGCGCTTCACCCCGGAAGCCGAAGCTCGTCAGCCGGTTCAGGTCATCAGCCTCAATGATCTTGCTCGTGGCATGACGCTCCAGCGCCAGCATCGCGTCGTCACGCGACATGCCCCCGCCATTGTCCTCCACCCGGATCAGCGAACGACCTCCGTGGCGGAACTCCACCTCGATCCGAGTCGCGCCGGCATCGACCGCATTCTCAACCAACTCCTTGACCACGGCAGCAGGGCGCTCGATCACCTCGCCAGCGGCGATCTGGTTGGCGACCCGGTCGGGAAGAATGCGAACTTTGGCCATGGGCGGGAAAGAGGCGGACCCCTAGCGTCGGGCTGCCGGCGCAGGCGTCAATCGCAGGAATCACACCCCTCTGCCATCGCGGTCACGGTTTTGGAGGCGGAGCAGGCGGCTCACTCGGAGCCCGCGGCGGCCGGATCGACTGCAGGTCGATCAGATTGGCCAGATAGGTCGCGGCGCGAAAGGGGCGGAGCAGCGCATTGCCGATGATCAGCGGCTCGGGCGAGGTGCGGGTATCCTCGGGCAGGCGGGCGATCAGGGGCGAGAGCAGCACGACACTCACAAGGGCCACGACAAAGAAAGCGATGAACACGTTCACATCGATCGCCGGTCCGGGGCCGGAACCGCTCTTGAGAAAAATTCCCCAGATGATGGGCGAGCAGCCCCCCAGGCAGGCGGTCACCGCGCCGTAGATCGCCACCATGAGCGTGCGTTCCTCCACCGGGACGAGCTTGGGCAGGTAATTGAGGTAGGCGATGTTCCAACAGGCCGCCCCCGTTCCCAGAACGAAATAGACGGCACCGATCGCGCCAAGGCCGCCCGCGCCGGTCTGCAGGAAGAAAACCCAGAACATCGCGACGAGGGCATACAGCCCGATCGCGAGCAGGAAAAAGCCCCGGGCGCCCGTCGCGTCAATCCGCCGACCGATCACCCACGCCCCGAGGATGACCCCCAAATAGCGCAGCACCTCGAACCGCATGATCTCCCACGCCGCCAGAGCCGGGCCGACTTTGAGGTAGTAGGCGGTGAAGGGCGGGATGGACGTGGTCACGACGGCGACCCACACCGAAAGCCACAGAAAGCGGCGGAACGGCGTCGGGGCGAACATGTGCCGGGGGGTGTCCCGCAGGACGGTCACCAAGCTGATGGCGGTGGGGTTCGGCGCATTGGGCAGCCGGCGGAGCGCGAAGAAACTGAGGGTCGATCCCGCTAGGGCGATCAGGTACTGCAGCAGCAGAGCAAGGTAAACCGGCAGTAGCGCGAACAGGGCGGCACTGGTGATCAGGGTACCCACGCCCCCTACGCCGGAGATGAACTGGTCGCTCGCAAAATAGCGCCCGCGCACCCCGATCGGCAGGATCGAATAAAGCCACGGGATGATGGCGGCCGCCCCGATGGACCGGAAAAAACAGAAGAGAAAGACGCTGCCCACCAGTGCATCCACCATCCAGGCCTGCGGCCCGACGCGCGGCGCGAGCACGGCCAGGACGGCCGGGACCGCGAGAAAGACGCTGCGCATGCCCCAGCCGCCGAGCATCACCCGCTTGTAGCCGTGGCGGGGCAGCAGCGCCGTTGAGACAATCTGAATCGGCGTCAGGATGAAGACGAAGGAGTAGGCCAACCCAACCTGAAAAGGAGTCGCGCCCAGCTGCTCGGCGAAGAGTACCATCGGCGTGCCAATGCCGATCTGCCAGGTCAGGGCATTGAAGAAACCAAAGACCAGCCCCGAGCGGAACGGGGCCAGCTCGGGATCAGTCCTGGCCGTGGGGATGAGCCGGGGAAACACGTCGGAAGCCGGCGGTGCCGGCTCAGGCCAGACGCTTCCGCCAGCGGACGAATTGTTTCCGGATCTGGACCGGGCCCGGCATGCCGGTACCGCGGCGCAGGCTCAACCCGCGCTGCAGGTCGAACACGGCGGGCCAGTCGGAGCCAAAACCCGGATGCAGCTTCTGCACCTCGTCGACCGGCAATCGGTCAATGCGCACATTGTTCCGCTCGCCCAATTTCACCACGGCGCCAACGGCATGATGGGCCTCCCGGAACGCGACGCCCCGCGCCACCAGATAGTCGGCGAGATCCGTCGCGAGCAGGGCCGGATCGGCCACCGCCGCCGCGCAGCGCTCGCGATGGAGGGTCATCCCCGCAAGGGTGCCCGCGAGGACGTCAGCGCAGATCGCCGTCTGGTCAAAGCTGTCGAAGACCGGCGGCTTGTCCTCCTGCAGATCGCGATTGTAGGTCAGCGGGAGGCCCTTGGTCAGAGTCAGCAGGGTGTGCAGATTGCCCTGCAGCCGGGCCGACTTGCCGCGCAGCAGCTCGCACGAATCGGGATTCTTCTTCTGCGGCATGAGGGACGATCCCGTGCAGAAGGCGTCGGGCAGCTCGATGAACTTGAACTCGGCGGACGACCAGAGGATGAGGTCCTCGGCGATGCGAGAGGCGTGCAGGCCGAACATCGCGCCGGCGGCGGCGAACTCGAGGAACAGGTCGCGGTCGGCGACGGTGTCCATCGAGTTTTGGGTGACGCGGGGGCGTCCCTTTTCGTCGACGAAGCCGAGCTGGACGGCGGTGAACTCGCGGTCGATGGGCAGGGTGGTGCCGGCAATGGCGCCGGCGCCGAGCGGGCACCAGTTGGCGTGTTTGGCGACGGCGGCGAAGCGGGAGTGGTCGCGTTCGAGCATTTCCAGCCAGGCGAAGAGGTGGTGGGCGAGGAAGACGGGCTGGGCGCGCTGGAGGTGGGTGTAGCCGGGGATGAGCACGTGGCCGTCGCGCGCGGCGAGATCGAGCTGGGCGTGCTGGGCGGCGCGGAGGCGGGCCTGGAGCTCGGCGCAGGCCCATTTGAACCACAGGCGCATGTCGGTGGCGACCTGGTCGTTCCGGGAGCGGGCGGTGTGGAGTTTGGCGGCGGCGGGCACCTTTTTGGTCAGGGCCTGCTCGATGTTCATGTGGACGTCCT
>CAMAXB010000219.1 GCA_945862035.1 Opitutus sp. GAS368 | reverse complement strand
CTTCGCGGATCACGCGCTCGCGCGGCAGGCCGTGCACGCGGGCTTGGCTCTCAATCTGTTCCTCGACGAGGGCGGTGCGGACGTAGCCGGGGCAAATCGCGTTGCAGGTGATCGCCGTCTCGGCGAGCTCAAGCGCCACGGTCTTGGTCAGACCGACCTGCGCATGCTTGGCCGAGACATAGGCGCTCTTGAAGGGCGAGGCGACCAGGCCGTGCACCGAGGCGAGGTTGAGGATACGTCCCCAGCCCCGCTGCTTCATCGAGGGCAGCACCGCGCGGATCGCGTGGAAACTCGCGTTCAGGATCACGTTGACGAGCTGGTCCCAGCGCTCCGGGGGGAAGGACTCCACCGGGGACACGAATTGCAGGCCGGCGTTGTTCACCAGAATGTCGACTGGTCCCAGGGCCGTCTCCGTATCTCGGATCAGGCGCGTGACCTCCGAGGGTTGGCTCAGGTCCGCCTGGTGCAGGCGCACGCGGACGCCGGTGCTGCGCTCGAGGTCGGCGCGGAGGCGCTCGACCTCGGCGGGGGCGCCCAGGCCGTGCAGCATGACATCCGCCCCCTCGCGCGCAAAAGCCGTGGCCAGACCGAGGCCGATGCCGCTGGTCGAACCGGTGACGAGGGCGACTTTCCCTTTCATGCGGGCAGCCTCCCGTGGTCCCAGAGGGAACGCAGATCCGCGGCCACCCGGCGGGTGTCGCGCCAGTTGTCCGGGAAGCAGCTCAGCCGGTAGGCCGGTGCCTGATTGCCCAACTCAGCCACCACGAGCAGCGGTGCCTTCGTGCGGCGGGCCTGTTCATAGGCGAAGAGCTCCGTCACGTAGCCAAGCCAGTCGACGTACTCGGGGGTCCGCTGGCCGCCCGGGGTCAGCGCCGGGATCTGGCAGTGGTGGCCGTTGAACGGCCGAAGGTGGATCTGCTTCGCCGCCTGCAGGAGGGAGGCCGGCTCGCGCAGGCGAGGCCAGAGCTTCCCCACCCCGATGTGGCGGACCACGGCGAAGTGCGAGTGATCGAGGCAGAGCGGCAGCGTCTGGCCCGTCGCGGCGCGGTAGGCGCGGGCGAGGGCCTGGGTCGCCTCCGGCGTCTCGGTAAACGTATCGCGGTGCGTCTCGATCGCGAACGGAAGATCGTTCGCCTCGGACGCGGTGCGAATCCGCTTGGCCACCGCAACGGCGCGGGCCAAGGGCGTGTCGTGATCGCAGATCTGCACGTCCATCGCGACCGCCCCAAGCGCCCGGGCCGCGGCGAACGGCGCCGCGCAGTCGGAACCCGTCCCGAGACTCGTCACCGCCAGGTAGGTCAGCGCCCCGCGCTCCGCGATCGCCGGGATGGGCGGCGAGAACACGCCATCAAAACCCGCCTCCCGAATCGCTGCGAACTTGATGGCCCAGGACCACTCCCGCTCCAGCGAGGGGTACTGCCGCAGGGACCAGAGCGAGGCAAAGAGCTGCAGGGGCCGCTTCGGGGCGGCGCGACGGACCGTCTTCATGCGTGTTTCTTTCTCCGGCGACCGGGCTGGGCGGAGTAACGCGCCACCCGCACGCGGGCGGTCACCGCATGGGCCGCCATGCGCTCGACATCGCACTGCCGGGCGGTCACCTCACCCACCCGCACGCTGGCGGCGGGCGTCATGCGTTGGTACGTGACCGTCTTGAGAAACTTGCCCACCCAGACGCCGCCCGTGTAGCGCGCCGAGCGGCTGGTGGGGAGGATGTGATTGGTCCCAATGCTTTTGTCACCGTAGGCCACGGTCGTTTCCTCGCCGATGAACAGTGAACCGTAGTTGCGCAGGCGATCGAAATAGTAGGCCGGGGCGTCCACGTGGAGTTCGAGGTGCTCGGGGGCATAGTCATCGCTGATCCGGATCGCCTCGTCCCGGTCCCGTGCCACGGAGAGCTTGCCGTTTGCGGCCCAGGACTGGCCGGCGATCTCGCGCGTCGGCAGCGCCGGCAGCTGGCGCTCGATTTCCTTGAGCACCGCGCGACCGAAGGCGACGCTGAGGCAGACGCAGAGCTGGCCGCTGGCCGGATCGTGCTCGGCCTGGCCAAGCAGGTCGCAGGCGACCAGGGCCGGATCCGCCGAATCGTCGGCGATCACGGCGATCTCGGTCGGCCCCGCCAGCAGGTCGATGCCGCACTGGCCGAAAAGCTGGCGCTTGGCCTCGGCGACGAACTTGTTGCCCGCGCCGCAGAGGATGTCGACCGGATCGACCTCACCCATCCCGAAGGCCATCAGCGCCATGGCCGGAACGCCGCCGAGCACGAAGATGCGATCGGCACCGGCCTGCTTCATCGCATTGATCGTCGCCGGGTAGTAGCCACTCCCCCGCACCGGAGGCGTGCAGGCGATGACGGATTTCACGCCGGCCACCTTCGCGGGAATGATGCTCATCTGAGCCGAGCCAAACATCGGATAGCGTCCGCCCGGGACATAGCTGCCCACGGAATGGACCGGGATGTGCCGGTGCCCAAGCCACACGCCGCGCGGAGACTCCACCTCAAGCGGCTTGAACATCCTGAGCTGCGCCCGGGCAAAGCGGCGCACATTGCCCTGACAAAAGGCGGTGTCGGTCCGCAGCTGGCGCGGACACTCCCCGACCGCGGCGGCGATCTGCTTCGCCGAAAGCTCGAAGCTTTTGGGCGACCACGCATCGAACTGCGCGCTCAGCGCGCGCACCGCATCCATGCCGTCGCGACGCAGGCGGACCAGCAACTCCGCCACGTAGCGGGCGGTCTCGGGATCAGTCTCGAAGAGCCGGTGGCCGCCTTCCTTGAGAACTTTCATGGTGGGCGGCGGTCAGGGGGACTTCTGATCGGGATCGGTCGCCTTGACGTAGCGATCGACCGGCGTGGCACCCGTATTCCAATCCGGCAGCAGGCGTACGTCCTTTTCCCCGGACACAGATCCCACGGGCGCATGTCCCCCTGTGGTCGTGGCCGGGCGGATCTCCGACCAGCACTGGCCGCGGTGATTGTGCTCGTGATCGACCGTGAAACCAGCGTCGCGCAGCATCGGACCGGTCCAGCCCATGCAGTGGTCGCAGTAGTCGCGGTAGTTTTCGAGCCCGTTGCGCAGCAGGAAGCCCTTGGACGGGCAGTCGTGCATGTCGACGCGGAACACGTCCGCCGTGTGTGTGATCGTGAAGCCCAGGCTGGGCGACTCATCGACGAGGGTGTGGCCCCAGTACTTAAGCATGCCGGGGATCCCCTCCCGCCTGATCAGATCGCGGGCGTGGCGCTGTGAGTCGTGATTGATCGCCTCGTCCCAGTAGGAACGGACCAGCGGATGCCCGCCCGCGCGGTCCAGCCAGGCGAAGGTCCACTCGTAGTGGGCGCAGAAATCGTAGCAGCCGATCATGACCGGACCTCCGGGATCAGGACGAGGTCCTGCCGCTTGGTGTCCGCGAGGGGCGGAACGTACGCGTAGTCCGTGGCCATGGAAGGAAGCGGATCGGCTTAGGCGGTCGGGGCGGGATCGAAGAGATCCTCGCGGTAGCCGAGGCCATCCTTACCCGTCACGGCCTCGGTGATCGCGAGACGGCAGCTGTCCGTCAGCGGGTAGCCCAGCAGATTGGTCCGCGTGGAAAAGATGCCCATCTGCACGAGCAATTCCTTCAGACCGGTCATCCAGCACTCGATCTTCGGACCGCCGTAGACGCGGAGCATCAGGTCGTTCATCCGCGCCTGCAGGCGCGCACCCTCGGCGACATCGCCCGCGCGGACCGCGCGAATCATGCGGTGCGCGATGCCGGCATTGAAAATCCCGCCGCCCAGGAGCACGCCGTCGTAGCCCGCGGTCAGGTAGGTCACGCAGTCAAACTCGTCCCCGTCGAAGAGCACCAGATCCGGGCGGCGCTTGCGGGCGGCGAGGTAGAGTTCGCGGCGGGCCGGCAGCGTGGAGCTGTCTTTCACGAGGACGATCGACTTTTCGTTGAGCAACTCGTCGAGGTGCGTATCGGGCATCAGGTACGGGCTGTTCTTGCCGCGATCGTAGAAGCCGACGGGGAGCGAGGAGCCCCGCGCGATGTCCCGGTAGAACGACAGCTGGCGGTCGGGGGTCCCGTTGAGGAAGAAGTAGGGTTGGGCCACGACGGCGATCTCGGCGCCCCAGCTCGCAGCCTGCTCGATGTTGCGCAGGGTGCGCACGGCGGAGTTATCGGTCACCTGCACGGCCAGGCGCAGACGCCCGCGGTTGGCCGCCGCCGCCGCGCGGACCACGGCCTCGCGCTCGGCATCGCCGAGCCAGGGACCTTCGCCGCAGGTGCCGGCGAGCATGATGCCCGTCACGCCCATGCGCACGTGGTGGTCGATCATGCGGCCGACCGAGGCGACGTCGACGCGACCGTTTTCGTCAAGCGGTGTGGGGGTGGCGGACCAGACTCCGCCGCTAACCTTGAGGGGGTTCATTGGGAAAAATCAGGGGTGGTCGCCATACGGCAGCCGGAAGGGGCTCTGCACGAGACCGCTCACACCGGGTTCCAGACAGAACACAAAGCCCGCCTCGGGCTCGGGGCGATCCGCCTCCGGATCGACCGCGGTCGTCACAAACAGCTTGTCGAGCTTGGGGCCGCCAAAGGCGCAGCAGGTCACGTTGCGCACGGGCAGGGAAATCGTCTGCAGCAACTCAGCTGTCCGCGGATTCCATCGGGTTAGCTTGGCGCCACCCCAGTGGGCCAGCCACAGGCAGCCCTCGGCATCCATGCAGCAGCCATCCGGCACGCCCTCATGGTCGGTCAGCGAAATCGCCACGCGGCCGCCGTAGATCACGCCCTGATTGCCATCGAAATCGAAGGCCTGCACCTGGCGGGTCGGGGAATCGACGTAGTAGAGCGTCCGCTCATCCGGTGCCCAAGCCAGGCCGTTGGAAATGGAGACATGCTCAAGCATGACCGCCACCGAGCGGTCGCCCTGGATACGGAACAGGCGGGACTGTCCGCGCTGGCCCTTCAGCCCGAGCGTGCCGGCCCAGAAGCGACCCTGTGGATCGACCTTGCCGTCATTGAAACGAAAGTTGATCGGATCGTGGTCGGGAATCTCGGTGAAACGCTCGAGTGAACCGGTGACGGGATCAATCAGGTGGATCCCACGATGGAGCGCCGAAATGAACCGGCCGTCACTCGCCACCGCGATTGATCCGGCCATTTGGGAGAGCGCGACCTTCCGCACCGGACCGCCGTGGAGGTCTGCCTCGAAGAGCGTCTTGCCCGGGATATCGATCCACCACAGGGATTCCCGGCGCGGGTGCCAGCAGGGCCCCTCGCCCAGCTGGGCGGGGGTCCGCTGAAAGATCTCGAGGCGGGCGGAGATCACAGGGCG
>CAMAXB010000218.1 GCA_945862035.1 Opitutus sp. GAS368 | reverse complement strand
GCCAGTGGACCGGGTGGGCAGGGGGTGAACACCACCGATTCCGCGGTGCGCATCATCCACAAGCCGACCGGGATGATCGTCTTCTGCGCCGATGGACGCTCACAGCAGAAAAACAAGGCGAGCGCCATGGCGGTGCTGCGTTCGCGCCTGCTCCAGAAGAAGGAGGACGAGGAGAAGGCCAAGTATGCGGCGCAGCGCCGCAGCCAGATCGGCACGGGTGATCGCAGCGAGCGCATCCGCACGTACAATTTTCCCCAGAACCGGATGACGGACCACCGGATCGGCCTCACACTCTACAGCCTGCCGCAAATCATGGAGGGGAGCATCGACCCGATCATCGCGGCACTCCAGAAAGCCGACTTTGAGGAAAAACTCGCCGCGCTCACCGGCCAACCCTTCGCCCTGCGCCGCGCGGCCGCGGATGAGGATTGAACGATGATGAACGATTTCCCGAAGTTGCGCAGAGACGCACAGTCGCAGAGAAAACAGCGATGAAACCGGAGGCGATTTCCGGACAGGTTGTGGGTGCCGCTTACCCTCTCCGCTCGCGGTTGGGACCAGGGTTGCTGGAGTCGATCGATGCGCTCACGACGATTCACCGCCAGCAGTTGTTAACCTACCTGAAGGTATCTGGAAAGCCGGTTGGCCTCCTGATTAATTTCAGTGCACCTCTCATCAAAGATCGAATCGTGCGCTGGGTAAACCAGCTCCCGGCCGAGTAATCTCTGCGCCTCGGCGTCTCTGCGCGACTTCTGCTCGCCTCCCTTTCCCCATTCATGATCACTCTCCTCGACGTCATCCAAAAGTCCTCTGATTTCCTTGGGGGCAAGGGCGTGGAGGGTGCGCGGCTCAATGCGGAACACCTTGTCGGGCATGCGCTCGGCCTGAAGCGGATGCAGCTCTACCTGCAATTTGAGCGGGTGCTGACTGAACCTGAACTGGAAAAAATCCGACCGCTGGTGCGGCGTCGGAGTCAGCGCGAGCCGCTGCAGTACATTCTCGGTGAGATCGAATTTTCCGGCCTGAAGCTCAAGGTCGACCGGCGGGCGCTGATCCCGCGCCCGGAGACTGAATATCTGGTCGAGCTGATTGGCGTGCGCTTGGAATCTTCGCCGTCCCGGATCCTCGATCTGGGAACCGGCTCGGGGGCGCTCGCTCTGGCGCTTGCGTCACGGTACGCCGGCGCGGCCGTGACTGCGGTGGATGCGAGTCCCGACGCGCTGGCCCTCGCGGCTGAAAATGCGACCGCGACCGGGTTGGCCCCGCGGGTGAAACTGCTCGAGTCGGATTGGTTTCAGGCGATTGCGCCTACGGAGCGTTTTGAGTTGATTGTCTCGAATCCGCCCTACCTGACCGCAGAGGAAACGGCCGGGACTGCGCCCGAGGTGCGTGAATTTGAACCACGCGGCGCGCTCCTGGCCGCGGATGAGGGTCTGGCCGATCTGAAGCGGATCCTCGTGGCCGCACCCGGCTGGCTGGCCGCGGGCGGTGCGCTGGCGCTGGAGACGGGGATTGCGCAGCATGCGGCCCTGCAGCGGCTGGCTGCTTCCCCTGACTGGGCCGTGGTGGAATCGATCAAGGACCTCACGGGTCGCGACCGCTACCTCTGGCTCCGGCGCCCGGCCTAGGAGCGGCGCCCGGTCAGCCCTTCTTCTGCGTCATCGCAGTGAGCGGGGGCGGTTCAGAGGCAAACTGCGGGCTCCGGGAGAGGGCCAAGGCATCGCTGAGGACGCGGAGCGTCTCGCGGAGAGGGATGTCGAGACCGTTGTAGCCATCGGCCTCGTCCGTGCTCAGCTCCTCGTCCTCGCCCTCGACTGGCTCGCGCTTCGGCTTGGGGGCGGGCGGGTTGCCCAGGTGAAACTCACGGAAACTGAAGTTCGTGGAAGTCAGCCGATCCCGCTCGACCTTCATTTCCTTGCGGAACGCCGAGTCGGATTCCTTTTGGCGCAGCCGTGCCTCGAAGTTGAGCGAGATTTCCTTGAGCTCCTGACGGGACTTGAACCAGTCGATGCTCCGGCGCAGGTAGGCAAATTCCTCCAGCTCAGCCTGGCGGTCGAGGCTGGCCTCACGCAGGGGAACGAGCACCCGGGAGTCGAGTGCCTTGCCCTCAAAGAAGCTCGTGGGAATCTCGTCCCAGACCAGAGCGTGCGGCAGATCCCGCTCGCCGATCGGGAGCAGGTCCTCGATCGAGGGCAGCACAATGTCGGGAACGACGCCATTGAGCTGCGTGGACGACCCATTGGGCAGGTAAAATTTCTGGATCGTCAGCTTCGTGGCGCCCGACTTGAGGCCCCCGCGGGCGAGGGCGGGATTGAGGCTGCGCATCTCGACGATAGTCTGCACCGTTCCCTTGCCATGGGTGGAGCTGTCGCCCACGACGACGGCTCGCCCGTAGTTCTGCAGGGCGCCCGCCACGATCTCGGAGGCCGACGCGCTGAAGCGGGAAACCAGAACGGCGAGCGGTCCTGCGTAGATGACGGCGGGATCTGTGTCATTGTCCACCTTGACGTCGCCGTAGTAATTGCGGACCTGCACAACCGGGCCCTTCGAAATAAAGAGTCCGGTCAGCTCGATCGCCTCGCTGAGCAGACCACCGCCGTTGTTTCGCAGGTCGAGCACGATACCATCGACGCCGGCTCCCTTCATCTGCGCGACCAGTTTGGCGACGTCCTTGGTCGCGCTGTTCTGTTCCCGTCCCTCCGGACCGCCGTCCGGTCCGTAAAACGTGGGCAGGGAAATGACGCCAATCGGCTTGAGGGCACCTTCGCGGTCCGGCACTTCGAAGATCGCGCCCTTGGCGCGGGCGGAATCCAGATTGACCACATTGCGGGTGAGAATGATTTCCGTCCGAACCGAGCCGTCGGCGGCCTCGGCCGGCTGCACGAGCAGCTTCACTTGGGTGCCCTTCTGGCCCCGGATGAGATCGACGATCTTCCTCAATTTCATTCCGATGATCTCAACGGGTTCGTCCTTCACCGGTTCGCCGGTCATCTGGGTGACCGCGATGATCTTGTCGTTTGGCTTGAGTCGCTTGTCGAGGTCCGCCGGTCCGCCGGTGATGATCTCCTTGATGACGCACTGGTCTTCCTCAAGGCCCAGCAGGGCGCCGATCCCAACCAACTGCAGGCGCATCTGGATGCTGAAATCGTCAAAGGTGTCGGCAGAAAAGTAGGTTGAATGCGGATCGTACAGCCGGGCGATGTTGGCCAGGAACATTTCGGCCAGCTCCTCGGTCTCGATCTCCCCGAGATTCTTGAGCATGCGCTCGTAGCGCTTGCGGACCGTGGTCTTGGCCTCATCGAGAGTTTTCTTGTTCAGCATCTCCTGGATCAGTTCGAACTTGATCCGACGCTGCCAAACGTCGTCCGCCGCGGCGGCGTCGGCGGGCCAGATCTTGGGATCCTTGTCGCTGCGGTTGATGCCAAAAGTTTGCTCCGTAGTCAGGTCGAACTCGCCATTGAGCCGATCGAAAATCCACGTAATGCGCGCTTGGACCCGGGCTTCATAGCTCGTGAAAATCTCATAGGCGGCATCAATCTTGCCGACGGAGGAAATGTTCCAGTAGAGCCCTTCGTTGAAGCGCTTTTCGAATTGCTGACGGTCGCCATCGAGGAAGAACAGCCGCAGGCCGTCCAGATCGCTCATGTAGTTCGGAATCACCTCGCGATAGGTGTCCGGTTGGACGGCCTCCTTGTTGTAGTGCGCCTCCTCCAGCAGCCGCACGAGCAGCTTGATTTCGCTGGTGAGATTCGGCGGCGTGACAAGGGTGCGATCCTTCTGGGCTGGGAGCGGGGCAAGCCCGAGCGCCGTGAACAGGCTGAGGACGATCAGCAGGCGACGAGGACGGAGAGTCATGGCAAGTGAGATACCGAAGGGGGGTAAAGGTTTCACGGAACTACGCCAACGCTCACCAGAAGGAAAAACGGATGAACGGCAAGAAGGGTTCAGCGTTTGCTCAAGGCGTCACGCGCGTCGTCGAGGAGGCGTTTCTCGTCACTGGTCAGCGCGCCGAACCCCTCGCTGTTGATCTTGTCGAGGATGCGATCGACCTCCGCTTTTAGATCTTCGCGGTTGGTCAGATTGACCTTGAAGGGGGAAGTGGCGACCGCCGGTGTCTTCTGGACGCGCCGGAACCACTTGGGCAGCTCGATGCCACTCGTTTCCACGCGGTCGGGGTTCTGCCAGTCGCGCTGGTGGACAAAACGGAAGAAGAGCCACCCGGCCGCCATGCCGCCCAAGTGCGCGGAGTGAGCGAAGCCCATCGGGGAGGGGGAGCCCAGGATCTCGTAAAAGAGGAATCCGATCAGATCGATGGTCAGAAGCCCGAGCGCGATCCACTTGGGTTTCAGGGTCACGGGCAGCACAAAAAACAGCAGAAATGTCATCGGCTGGTTCGGCTGGAGACAGGCAAAGAACACGAGCAGGGAGGCCACGCCCGCCGATGCGCCACTGATCGATCCGCCATGGCTCCAGTTGGTAGCCGCCCACATCAGCCCTCCGCCGAGAACCGCCGAGCCCCAGAGGCGGAGGAATCGACGCGATCCGAGTAGCGGCAGGAGCTCCCGGCCGAGAAAATAGAGCCCAAGCAGATTGCCGATGATGTGAAGCAGGTTTCCGGTGCTGTGGAGCAGGCTGTAGGTGAACAGGGTCCAGACTCGGCCGGACTGAATCGCCGGAATCGACAGCTCAAGGAGCCGGTCGAGGCTCTCGCCCGCCCGGGGCCCAAACCATCGCCAGAAGACGTTCTGGACCAAAAACCCGGCCACCGTCAGACAGATCAGCCAAGTCAGCACGGATGTCGTTTGCCGTGCGTAACTATCCCGCATGTAGGACCGGTCGGAAAGCATTGCTGAGGGAAGTTACGGTCGCCGCTTTCAAACTCAAGCTGAGTCCCCTTTTAAATTCGGAAAACCCTTTGGGCCCACCTCGCTCCTTCCGCGGGACCGTAGCCGCACGCGCCGCGACAGGTTGACTTGCTTCCCCGGCGGCGTAAGCCGAGATGCCCTCGGACCGTGGTATTCAGAGTTTGGCGCAGTTCCCGGGTCGCACGGCCGGTCGCTTGACAGAACGGGCAATTACTCTTTGTTCCTGCCAGCTATGGCCAATAAAGCAGACAAGTGGGAGCAAAACGCCGCCGGCAAGTTTTTCGTCGATCAGCAATGCATTGACTGCGATCTCTGCCGCGAGACTGCGCCTGCGTTCTTTACCCGCCATGACGAAGGGGGCTACTCGTTCGTCCACAAGCAGCCGACCACGGAGGAAGATGCCGCGCTTTGCATGGAAGCCTTGGAGGGCTGTCCGGTGGAGGCCATCGGCCACGACGGCGACGAGTAAACGCCTGCAACGCAGTTTACTTGTAAAAGAGTGGTTGGAGGGTTTGTGCA
>CAMAXB010000217.1 GCA_945862035.1 Opitutus sp. GAS368 | reverse complement strand
AGGCGGGAGGCACGCAGTGGACCGGATTAAAACAGGCCGAGAAACTTCCGCCGCGGAGCGGATGTGCCGCCACCGTTGGCCGGCGCCGTGCTGGCCCGGCGGGCTTCCTCGGCGTCGAGCCGGGCGAGTTTTTCGCGCGCCTCGGCGGCAATCGTGGAGTCGGGATAGACGGTGATCGCCTCGTTGTAGAACACCCGGGCTGCCTTGTAGTTCGAGCGGCGGTTGAAATAGAAATCAGCGATGCGCATCTTGCTCTCGGCCAGCATCTGTCTCATGTCACCCAGACCCCGCTCGGCTTCGGCGACGTTCGAATCACTGGGGAAAAGGATCATGAAGTCCTCGAAGTAAGTGATGGCCTCGCGCGTGGCGGCCTGATCGTAGGCCGGACCGTCGACCAGGGATGCGTGGGTTTGCGCCAGCTTCAGATAGGCATCCGGTGCGAGCAGGTTCTGCGGATAAAAATTGATCATGCGGTCCAGGGCGTCGATGGCCTCCGCATCGGAGTCCATCTGCTGGTGGGCTCGTGCGATGTTCATCAAGGCCAGAGGCGCGTAGTCACTGTACGGGGCATTCACCAGGATCTGCTCGTAGTAGATGATTGCGCGGTCCGGAGCCTTGAAGCTGGGGATGAACCCGAGCATGCGGTTGCGCGCCCCGTCGAGCAGGGCGCTGGCAATGCGGTACTGCTCTCCCACGATTTCGTTGAAGCGCGGGGTGTTCGGGTAACGACTGACGAGGACCTGGAAGGCTTCAAAGGCCTTGAAGTACTGCTGGCGAGAAAGCCGGAGATGAGCCATCCGGTAGTAAGCCTCGGCGGCGTAGAGGGAGTTGACGTAGCGGCGGGTGACGCGGTCGTAGTCCTTGATTGCGGCACGGGCACTTCCTGCCTCCTCGGCCGCCCGGGCGCGGTTCATCAGTTCAAGCGCGTTGGTGGCATCGTCTCCCACCAAGCCGGAAAGGACGCCGCCCTCGGTCCGCCAGCCGCCTTGGGGTGTCCAGACGAGATCAGCGCGGGCCAGCCCGGCCGAGAGAAAAAGGGCGATGACGGCGAATACGAGTGCGCGGTAGGCGCGGACAACAGGGGAGGGCATAAAGTGTTTTACCAGCGAACCAAGGCGCTTCCGTAGGTCAAGCCCGCCCCAAACGCGACCAGGAGGCTGACTTGGCCGGGCTGAATCCTTCCTGATCGCCGGGCCTCATCGATGGCGAGGGGAATCGACGCGGCGGAGGTGTTACCGTAGCGCTCGAGGTTGATAAAGAAGCGATCCATCGGCAGCTCGAGGTACTGGGCGATGGCTTCGATAATCCGGAGATTGGCCTGGTGCGGAATCACGCAGCTAATCTGATCCGCATGGAGCCCATGTTGTTCCAGAATATCGCGGGCCGCATCCTCCATTTCGCGGACGGCAACCTTGAAGATCTCCCGCCCCTTCATCTGGATGACCTTGGGGGGGGCATCGGGCCCCGGGTGTAGGCAGCCGCCTCCGGGAATGCAGAGCAGATCCGTATAGCCGCCCTCGGTGTAGAGCTTGGCGCCGAGAATTTGTGAACCCGGAGATCGGGACGGTCCGAGGACCACGGCACCTGCGGCGTCCCCGAACAGCACGCAGGTGGTCCGATCCGTCCAGTCGAGGACGGATGAAAGCTTCTCCGCCCCGACAATGAGCGCGTGGCGGTAGCGGCCGGAGCTGAGCATCGCCCATGCGGTATCGAGGGCAAAAATGAATCCGGAGCAGGCAGCGTTCAGATCAAAGCACGCCGCGTGGGCGGGGACTCCGAGCTTCTTCTGGACGATGCACGCGGTGGCCGGCATGGGCAGGTCGGGCGTGACGGTGGCGACGATGAGCAGGTCGATCTGGCTGGCCTCGAGGCCGGCATCGGCCAACGCCTTGCGCGCCGCGGCGGCGGCAAGGTCGGAGGTCGCCTCATCCGCGGCGGCGATCCGTCGCTCGCGAATACCGGTGCGGGTGAAAATCCACTCGTCGGAGGTTTCCACAATCTTGGACAGATCGTCGTTGGTCATGATCCGGGCCGGCGTGTAAGAGCCGGTGCCCAGGATTGCGATTGAGGGAAAACCCATGAAGGGGCGGGGAAGCCTCAGGCCTCCGGTGTGGAATCGGCGGGTTCGGGCCGCATGGACTCGTTTGCGCGGGCGACGTCGGCTTCGATGAGGTGATTCATGTCGGCCTTCACCACGTCGCTCGCGATATGGAGGGCGGCCTTGATTGCATGACGATTGCTGGAGCCGTGCGCCTTGAGTACGTTGCCGCGCAGCCCGAGTAGCGGTGCGCCTCCATAGCGCTCGGGGTTGATCCGCTGTTTGAGAGCATTGAAGGCTCCCCGGGCAAGAAAGGCTCCGACTGCGCGGACGGGGTCGGCGCTCAGCTCGTCCCGGAGAATGCCGGAGATGAATTTGGCGAGGGACTCCCAGCTCTTGAGCAAAAGATTACCGGTAAAACCGTCGCAGACGGCCACGTCGCAGTGGTCCGTGAAGACCTGAAAACCCTCAGCGGGGCCGGCATAGTTGATGACGTCTCCCACGCGCTTCATGAGCTCGTGCGCCTCGGTGGTGAGATTGTTGCCCTTGCCTTCCTCGGTCCCGATCGTGAGCAGACTCACGCGCGGTCGGGGGATGCCCAGGACGATCCGGGCGTAGTGGGTGCCAAGGATCGCATTGTGCACGAGATGCTCGGCTCGGGCCTCGGGATTTGCGCCGGCATCAATCAAGACAAAGTGGCCGTTGTCGCGGGGGATAATGGCGGCGAGAGCAGGTCGATCAACGCCCTCCATGGTGCGAAGCCGGAGCGTGCCGCCGGCCATGAGCGCCCCGGTGTTGCCACAACTCACGACGATGCCCGCTTCGCCCTCCTTGACCCGTTCGATGGCCCTGACCATTGAGGCGTCGCGCTTGCGCCGAAGCGCCTGCATCGGCTTGTCATCCATCGTGATGACCTCCGAGGCGTGAAACAGATCAAGGGAAGGATGACCTGCAAGCCCCGCCTTTTGGAGGAGGGGCGTCAAGAGAGCCTGATCGCCGACCAGAGTGACCGGGTTGAGTTCAGGGAACTCGGCGAAGGCGAGTTTGACCGCCTCGACGACCTCGGAGGGGCCCAAGTCCCCGCCCATCGCGTCCAACACGATGCGTCCGGAAACGCCGGTCTTGTTAACCATCACAGGCGGATGGTGTTAGCGAAAGGGCGCGGCTGTCGCTCAGACGGTGACGTCGAGCACCTGGCGGCCACGGTACATCCCATTCTTCGGGTTGACCCGGTGCGGCCGGAAAGCGCTGCCGTCAGTCGGATCCGTGGCGACCTGAGGAGCCTTGAAGGCGTTGGCTGCGCGGCGGTTAGCGCTGCGGCGTTTAGACTGCTTGCGTTTCGGATTGGCCATGGTGGGAGCGGTTGAGAGTATGGAGGACGTTGAAGCGACGTCCGTTGTGTCGGGTTAAAGGGAATGAAATAAAGGTCTGCGAAACCTAGCGTCAAGCGAGATAAAGGGAGGCGATTCAGGCCGCCGGAAGGGCCCGTCCCCCTTCGATCACCACGATGTGGTCGGCAATGGTCATTAATGAGTTTCGATGGGCGGCGAGCACAATCGTCCGGCCTTGGTCTCGAAGGGCCTTGAGCAGGCTGGCCAAGTCTTGTTCGGCCTCCGAATCCAGAGCGGAGCTGGGTTCGTCGAGCAGGAGGATGGGCGCGTCCCGATAGAGCGCCCGCGCCATGGCCAGTTTTTGGCGCTGTCCGCCGGACAGGGTTGCGCCGGTTTCGCCCAGTTGAGTGAAATGGCGCTGAGGTAAATTCTCGATGAAGTCGTGGAGTCCGACCGCTCGGACGATGGTGGCCACGCGCTCCAAATCGGGTAATTCGGCGCCCAACGTGATGTTTTCGAGCAAGGTTCCCGCAAAGAGCTCAGTGCGCTGGGGAACCGTGGCGATCTGGCGACGGAAGCTTGTCAGGCTGAAATCACGAAGGTCATGCGAACCCATGCGGATGCGTCCGGTCGTCGGGCTCTGGAGGCGGGCGACGAGCCCAAGCAGGGTGCTCTTTCCCCCGCCCGAGGGCCCGGTCAAGGCAGTGATTTTGCCCGCAGGAATGTGCAGCGTCACATCCTGAAGCGTGGGCAATCGTCCCGGGGGCCGGAATCCGACGCCGTCCAAGTGGATGTCCCCCAAATGCTGCGGGGTCAGCGGGATCGTCCCGCTATCCGGCTCCCGTTCCAAATCCAGAATCTCGAATAGCCGCTCGCTTGCGACCAGCGCTTCCCGAATGGTCGCGCCCATGCCCACAATGGCCGCGATCGGACCGGTCAGGTAGCCCGCGAGAGCATAGCAGGACATCAGTTCGCCCGGGCTGAGGGCGGAAGCGAGAACCTGATGGGCCCCAAACCACAGCATGCCCAAAAGGTAGGCCTGGGTCGTCAGCATCGTCAGGGTTTGGCTGCTGATGCCAAGCGCGCCGGCGTCCCAGACGGCGCGCAACAGGTGGACCAGCCTCGATTCCGTTCGTACCGCGATCGTGGACTCCAGCTGGAAGGGGCGAATCACGCCCTGCATCGCCAGCGACTCGGTGAAGTGCGCGTTGAATTCGGCGGATTTCTCCATCACCCGGCGCTGACAGGCGGCGTTACGCCGATCAAAGATGAGGTAGATCAGGGCGTTTACCGGGAGCAACGAGAGCGAGAGCAATGCGAGTTTCCACGAGAAAAGGACCATCGCGCCGAGGGAAAAAGCCAGGATGAGCGGGTTCAGCACCAGCCCGACCAGCGACGTATTGAGGAACTGCCGGATCCGCATGGCGTCACCCAGGCGCGAGGTGATCTCGCCGATCCGCATCGTATCAAAAAAGGTCTGGGGCATCCGCTGCAGATGGGTGAAGTACGCCAGCATCAGCGTGAGGTCGATCCGCTGGGCGATGCGCAAGGAAAGGAAGGACTGGAACCAGGCGAGCAAAAGCCTGAAAACCAGCACGACGACCATGGCGGTGCCCAGCAGGTTGAGCAGCGAATGGCTTCCGTTGGGGATGACCTGGTCGACGATCTTGCCGACGTAGATCGAGAGACCGAGACCGAGTACCGTGGCGAACACCGCGCCGGCCAGTGCCTGAACGAGCGCTGCGCGATGGGGGCGCATCAGGGAAAGGAGGCGCGACCAAGTAGACCCCGGGCTCGCCGGGCCGGGGATCTCGTCGCGCCGCGCGATCAGGATGAGCACGCCAGTCCATTGCGACTTGAAGCGCTCGTGCGTCCATCGCTCCGTCCGACCCGAAGCGGGGTCCATGACCTTGACGTGATCCCGGGCCCACTGCGAGAGGACGACGTAGTGGGACAATCTTCCGTCGATGAGGCAGTGAGCAATGGCGGGAACCGGAACGGACGGCAGCGCCGAAGCGGGCCCCTTGACGCC
>CAMAXB010000216.1 GCA_945862035.1 Opitutus sp. GAS368 | reverse complement strand
ACTCAAGTTGGGTGCTCCCCGTGGAAAAGCCCGAGGGGTGGTCCGCGGCGGGCGCAGCGCCGTCGCCGACGGCGGATGCGTTGATCTACCGGGGGATGCTTTTCGGAGACGAACTCAACGGCCATGCCATCATCGCCGAGTCCTCGCCCGGTCGGATCATGCGTTATCCATTGCCCGTGGGCGACGCGGTGCCGGCCAACCGGCGAAAAGCGTACGCGGTGCTGCAATCGAATGACACGGGTTTTCGTCCCATCAGCATGGCCCAAGGCCTCGATGGCGCGCTCTATCTGGCAGCGGTGAATGGCGCGGGTGCAGCGCCGGGCAGGATTTGGCGTCTGGCAGCACTTGAATCCGTTCGCGACGCCCCGGCGCTCCCGAGCGGCAGGTCACCCCCCGAGCTGATCGGCGAGTTGGGGCACCCTGACGGGTGGCGCCGGGACACCGCCCAGCGGCTCATCCTCGAGAGAGAAGATGCCACCACTGCGCCCCTGGTGCGCGCATTTGCGCTCGGCAAGGCGAGCGCGCTCGGTCGAGTCCATGCGCTCTGGACACTGGAGGGTCTCGATGCGGTGGACCGCGAAACCGTGCTGCGGTTGCTCGATGATAACGATCCTCGGGTGTGTGCGACCGCGATCAGGATGGCGGAGAAATTTTTGTACCCGCCGGCGGATGCGGAGATCATGGCAAAGATGATCCGCTTGACAGAGCATGCTGACGCGGCCGTCCGGCTTCAACTCGTGCTCTCGCTGGGCGAGGCGGCACTGCCGGAGGCCGACGAGGTGTTGTGGGAGGCGCTGGCCCGTGGGCTGGAACAACCGCTGGTCGTCGACGCCGTGCTCAGTGGCATCAGCGGACGCGAAACCGGTTTCGTCGTCGCGCTGGCCGGGAAACTGCCGGAAGGGGCCCTGGCGGCGGCGAAAGCCGTGGCGGCCGCGACGAGCGGAATGCTCATCACCCATGACCTCCGGCGCATGACCCTCCACGCCGCCGATCACGCGCGGTTAAACGGCTTGTTTGCATTGTTGGTGGAGCGGAGCACTCCGGAATGGGTCCGCGCCGCGATTGTGGATGGGATCGAGCGATACATTCCAAAGGGCCCGAGGGGAGGCCGGCTTCGAGTCAACCTCGCGGTCGAGCCCGAACCGTTGATCAAATTCGCCACCGGTGAGTCACCGGGCGCGCAACGCATGCGAACGCTGCTTGATTCGCTCAACTGGCCGGGCAAGGCGGCTACACCCGAATCGGTCATGACGCTGACAGAAGATGAAAAAGTCATTTTCGAAAAGGGCCGGACCGCATATCCGATCACGTGCGCCGGATGTCATCAGCCGCAAGGGCAGGGCCTCGCCGGACTCGCGCCGCCGCTGGCCGGATCGAGATCGGTCCAAGGGGATGGGCGCATCGTGGCACGGATCGTTTTGTGCGGCAAAGTCCAGGAAATGTACCCGATGCCGACCCTGCGCGGCGCATTCGACGACGAATCCATTGCCGCGGTGCTGACGTATGTGCGTAACTCCTGGGGCAATGCTGCGCCCGGCGTATCACCCGCCGACGTCGCGTCAGCGCGCGCGGCGACGGCGGGGCGAAGTCCGATGGCGTTCACCGATTTCGAATTGCTCGAACTCGCCGGCGAACTGGCGCGGCCATAGTCGCGGGCGCAGACCTTCAGCGACGATTGGGGTGGGAAGAAATTTCCTCCCTTCTCGACAGGGCGTCAATCGTCTCTCCATCTTGGGCCGGTCCCCAGCCTTTTCCCCCAGGCTTTCGTCTCAGCTTACCCCCTACACTATGAATGAATCATCGCAAAATAGCCGTCGTGATTTCCTGAAAAAATCGGCCCTGTTGGGCGTCGCCACCTCCGTCGGCAGCCCCTTGTTTGGCCAGATTCCACGCGCCACGCCTGCCGCCACCATGGCCGGCAAGGCCGATTTGAAAATCACGGACGTGAAAGTCTACACCCCGGGCGGCGGCGCCGGGGCGGGCGGCGGAGGCGGTGGAATTTTCGTCGAGGTGATGACTGATGCCGGCATCTCTGGCTGGGGTCAGTGCTCCGGTGGCGACGGAGTACTCATGCGGCAGTTTATTGAAGGAAGATTCAAACGAAACATTGTCGGCGAGAACCCGCTCGCCATCCGCAAGCTTTGGGACCTGATGTATTACGAGCACCACGACCTCGGGCCGTCGGGGACGCTTTCGTGTGCGCTGTCGGGCGTCGACATCGCGCTTTGGGACCTCACGGGCCGGGTATTGAATGTCCCCATTTATCGACTGCTGGGCGGCAACTTTCGCGACGGCAGCGTAAAGGCGTATGGCAGCATCGGCACCAATCGATGGGGTATGACCGTTGAGGAATGCGTGCGCCGTTCGGTCGAGTTTGTGGAAGCCGGTTTCGGCTGCGTGAAACTACGTTGGCAAATCCGGGAGCATTACCTAAACCCAATCGACGATCGTGGCCTGGAGTATGTCGCAGCGGTACGCAAAGCGGTCGGAGACAAAGTAGTCCTGATGGTGGACGGGAACAACGGGTACAGCCCCCAACGAGCCATTTCGATGGGCCTAAAATACTACGAGAAGTATAACGTGACGTATTTCGAAGACCCCACGAGTGACCAGAACGTCGAAGCTCTCGGGATGGTCTCGGCTGCGCTCGACCACGTCTATATCGTGGCCGGCGAGATGTGTTATACCAAATGGCAAATCAACGACCTGATTCGCTTTGGGAAGCCGGACATCATCAATCCAGATGTGTGTAAGTCGTGCGGAATTACCGAAATGGACCGGATGGCAACCATCGCTCAGCTGTACCAAATCCAAATGCAGCCGCACAGTACGATGCAAACGATCGGAACGGCAGCCGCCTTGCAGCTTCTTGCCGCACTACCCAATCCGGCCGAATTCCTCGAGTGCACGAGTATGGATATGGGCCCCAATTCGCTCTACCGATTCTTCCACAATAAGATTAGGCTGGAAAAAGGCGTGTTCTATCTCCCAGAGGGCCCGGGGCTGGGTTTGGAGCCAAATGCCGATCTAATCCGCCGGTCGTAGGTCTGACTCACCAGGAAGAACAAGGGCCTTCGCAAATCCAGTTTCCTAGCAATCAATAATTTTTGGTCCTTACAGCTGATCGTGAAATTTTATCCAAGCGGCTTCTCCTGAGCGGTCCCGTTGCAAATCTAACCCCAAGTCTCCCACCCATGAATGCTACTCCTCGCATCTTCTTTGTCGCCGCGACGGCGGCTTATCTGGCTCTCGTGGCCAGCCCTCTGTGGGGCCAAGTCGCCCCGGCGGCATCCGCAGGCGCGGGGCCCGAGACCACCGTCAAGCTGGACCCCTTCAGCGTGAGTGCGGATTCGGACGTCGGCTTCGTTGCGGCCAGTTCGCTCGCTGGCGGCCGCATCGCCACGGCGCTCAAGGACACCCCGGTCGCGTACTCGGTTGTGACGAAGGAGTTTCTCGAGGCTTTCAATATCACCGACGCCAGCCAGGCGACCAACTTCACGCCCAACGCCACCATGGCCCAGGGGGATGGCACCGGGAACACGATGGGCAATTCCGACGCCGCGCTGGTCAAGGTGCGCGGCTACGCGGCGAACACGCCGACGCGGAATTTTTTCCCATACGCGAGCTCGGCCGACAGTTTTAACCTCGACCGCATCGACATGGCCCGCGGCGCGAACGCCGTGCTTTTCGGTGCCGGTGGCCTCGCCGGGACCGTGAACAGCGTGACCAAGCAGGCCACGCTCGGCCGCGAGGTCCGGGATGTCCGCGTCTCGGTCGGCAGTTGGAATCGCTATCGGTTGACCGCTGACTTCAACCAGCCGATCAATGACAAACTCGCCCTCCGCACGAACCTGCTTTGGGCGTCGGGTGACACGTGGCGGGATCGCGAATGGGACGACAAGGAAGGCGTCCATCTCGCCGGGATCTATAAACTCAACTCGAAGTTCACCATCCGCGGCGAATTCGAGTACCTGAAGACCGAGCGGCTGCAGGCGCTGGCCAACTACAAGGACCAGCTCGTCGGCTGGGACGGAAAATTTCACTCCACGGGCCCGAATCCGGCCCTGACCCCCGCGCAACTCGCCGAGTACGGTGTAGTCCGTGCGCCGTTCAGCTTTGTCATGCGCCCGGAGTACGGCGGCGTGGCGATGAACTTCCAGGATCGATTCCGCACCAACGCGGCCGCGTACAACGCGAATCCGGCCAACACCGGACGCATCAACGGCGTTCCGATCCGCACCATCGGCTTCAGCCTCGGCGGCGTGAACAACGGCCAGCTCGTCGCCGATGTCTGGGATACTCCGAAAGGTGACCGCTTCACCCCGGCCCTGTCTGGATCCTACTTCCATGTGCCGAGCCGGTATGAGGGCGCGATCTGGAGCGACTCCGGCCATGACCGTCCGACGTTCATGGAGTCCGGTCGTGATGCCGCGGTTTACTTCACCTACACCCCGACCGATATGCTTTCGTTCGAACTCGCGGGCGACGTCAACGCCCCGCTCATCTTCGGCAACAATGTCGGCCGTCGCGGCATGCAGGTCCTCTCCGTGGATATCGACAAGACCCTCCCCAACGGCGAACCGAACCCGATGTTCCTGCACCCGTACTCGCAGTACCTGAATTACAACTCGAAGCGGGACGGCTATAACAGCAATGTTCGCTTCCAGGGCGTGTACGTGAAGTCCACGCGTTTCGGCAAACTGCAGTTCGGCGTGATGGGGGGTGCCCAGGAAGTTTTTGAAAAGCGCCGCCAGACCCAGCTTCTGCTCAACCTGCACCACCTCGCCGTCGATGCCCGGGTGTTTGCCGATGGGGCCGAGCTCAACGAGTACGCGCTTTACAACCGGCAATACCTCGACGACGTCAATCGCCCGGCGCCGGTGAATACTGTTCGGCCCGTCACGGTGTATGATCCAATCAGGCGCCAACAGTACAGCACCAACACCGTCTGGGTCCACGATACGAAGTTCGAGAACAACACCGACAGTCATCGCCGCAACAAATACGCTCAGGCCGCCCTGAACGTCGATCTGCTGCGCAATCGGCTCGTCCTGATCGGCGCCTTCCGCCGCGATTATACCTTTGTCTCGCGCGATGGAGTGGTCTTTCCGGGTTACAACCTCCCAGGCTGGGACGGCACCACTCTCCTCTGGCGCCAGCATGCTCCCGCCGACTATGACAATCTGACGTACATCCCGAAGAATGCCGCGGGTGCCGCCATTGGGCCGCTGCAGCCCGCGCTGGCGCGTCCGCGGACGGTCATAACCCAGATCAACGGCCCCGCGCCCCAATCCGCGAACGACCGGTTCCAGGATGATTACAACACGCGCGACGTCCGGGCTTATGCCAACTCGAGCACGTTCGGCGCGGTGATTAACGTGAATCGCTGGCTCGGCGTGTACGCGAACCGCAGCAGCACCTTCAACGTCGGTTCGATTTCCTATGACGCCTTCCTGCGCCTGATTC
>CAMAXB010000215.1 GCA_945862035.1 Opitutus sp. GAS368 | reverse complement strand
GCGAAAAGAATCACATCGAGAAATTTGCTCTCTGGGAAAAATCGAACCGTATCCCATTCATCGTGGTGGCTCCCGGCGTTACTCAACCCGGCAGCCGTTGCGACATGCCCGTTGATTTGTCGGTCTTTTACCCGACGCTGCTCGAACTAGCAGGGCTACCGGCAGATCCCGCCTGCGACGGCGTGAGCGTGGTTCCTTTGTTGCGCGATCCGACCGTTGCCTGGGTGCGACCGGCCCTCATGACCCACGGCCGCGGCAACCATGCCGTTCGCAGCCCGCATTGGCGTTACATCCGCTACGCCGACGGCTCCGAGGAGCTTTACGCCCATCCAGCCGATCCCCATGAGTGGGACAACCTCGCCGCCGATCCGCGCTACGCCGCTGTCCTTGCCAATCACCGCAAGTGGCTGCCGGCCTTTGAGGCCGCCCCGGTTGGTGATCTCGTTAAAGCGCCCTGACCTCCACCCCGCACGTCTCTGCTGCCCGATGGAACGATCGTGTTGATCTATGAAAACGGCAGCGGGACATGAAGCCACTCCCATCCGGATCGCTTTGGTACGCTTCACATCGGAATGGCTGACAAATGGACGCGACTCCCACGTTACCGCAAAGCACCATGCGCCCTAGATTTTTTTCGCAGCGCAAACGATCCGTCGGCGATTGGTCCCTCGCTTGTCCCTTCCTGCTGCGTGGAGTGCTGGTGCTCGTGATCGCAGGCAGTGCGTGCTGCCTCGCAAGTGCTGCGGAGTTGCGCATCATGCCGCTTGGCGACAGCATCACTCGCGGAACTTACTTTTCCATCTACGACCGTGGGCCGCGTCAAGGGGAGGCCATCGGATTGCCGAATCCTCAGGGCGGCGGGTGGCGCAAATCTCTGCAGGATCGATTGCGCGCTCGCGGAGTTGCCTTCGACTTTGTGGGTGAGCTCAACTATCATGCCTACGGGTCTAGTGGGATCATCGATCCGGCTTTCGATCCTGACCACCACGGCTTGGCGGGCTTTGGGAACACGCAGATTGTGGCGGGGGGCAGGGTCCCAACCCCGCGCGATGTACTGGAAAAATTGGGGCAGCAGCAGGTGGAGGTTCCGGATCTGGTAGCTGTGCTAAGACGCCATCGGCCCGATATAATACTACTCCTTTCCGGTGCGAATGGTTTCAACGGCCCGGCGCGGGACGAACTTATTCGGCTGATTGGCGTACACTCGAACGCCCATCTTTTTGTCGCAACCCTCATTCCTCAACGGCCGCCGCGCGCGGGCTGGGAGGGGGTCGCACATTACAACGCGACCATCCCCGCCATCGTTTCTGCTCAGCGCTCAGCAGGTCAACGAGTCACGTTGGTCGACCTGCATGCGATATCTTGGGAAAATCATCTTCAACCTGACGGTGTGCATCTCAATCGCACGGGCGAAAACGAGCTCGCTGAGGCTTGGTTCGTTGCACTCCAGAATGCCGCGTATATCCCAAAATCCTAAATGTCGCCGGCGAAGCCTCCAATATGGAGCCATGGATATGAGGAGCCCTCGCCTGTTGTCTGCTTTACCGGTTTTCGCCCCTGTCCGCGGAATGGCTTGTAAGGAGACCTGCGCAGCAAAAACCTCCGTCGTTTGGACAGGCAACCAAGATTGTGTCGCCGTCGACAAGAGACCCTGAGTTTTCGTCAGGACCGCGGCGTGGTCATCTCCTATGGTGAAGCGCGCCGGAGGCCTAAATTGGTCTACCCGCGGTCTTCGAAGGTAGGGCGAGAAATCGGATGAGCCTTTTCTTCATTAGATCACTTGGCCTCGGGCGCCAGGCGGAATTTACCGAACATGATTTGGGTACGGGCGCGGTCCTTGGTACCGCTATCCCAGACAGCGCGAAAATCTCCAGGTGCGACCTCGATCAGGGTTGGATACGAGTTTTTGAGTCCCGCTTCGTAGAACGTCTTTTCCGAACTCCACTGGCCACCTTCGGGCTTGATTTTGTAGCGAAGCGCCATGCGTCCGCCAGGAGCGGGATTGGCCGGGCCGTCATTGTAGACATAAAGGTGACTACCGTTCGCACCTTTGGTGTAGAAAGCTTTAGACTTTGCATTCCAGAGTTCCGGCTCCTGCTGCGCGGGACTCCAAGTGCGCCCGCCATCGCGACTGATAGTGGAGAACGCCCGGGGAGGATCTGTCATCTTGCGTTCGTCGGCATAGTCCGCGGTACGCATCATCATTTTCAGCTCACCGGGATTTTCACTTTCGGAGATGTTACCTTCGTGAAGAAAAACATTTGGGCCCGATGTGGGCTGTGGCACGTGTGACTCGAGTTTCCACTCCATGAGGGTGGTGCTCGAGAGGACGAACTGCGAGCGGTCGCCTTGGGGGTCGCTACGCAGACTGTTACGATGGGCGGGAAGGAGATAGCGAGGATTCCCGTTCTCCATGACGCGATGGATGCCAGCTACAACGATGAGCGGGCCGGTGTAGCTCATCGCCATTTCGACCGGGATCCAAGAGCGGCCGCCGTCGGCGCTGTACGCCCCGACGAGCTGCCCGTCCTCACTATGGCGGTAGTTCATTGGCACGCGCATGCCGAATGCCCAGATGACGTCATGCCCCGGCGGTTTGTAGAGAATCGCGTTGGCGTAGCCGAATTGGAGGGTGCCGTGCCGTTCAGAGTGATCGAATATATAGACGGGGTCCCCCCACGTCGCACCGTCGTCGGTAGACACGCTCGCCATGATCGTGCCCATGTCAGTTTTGCCCGGGATCTTTACGCCGAAGGCGGCGACCAGATGTGGGCCGCTCCACTGTGCTATATAGGGTTCCCAAAGCTCGGAGGAACCGGGGTGCTTGTCCATGTGCCGGATCGTGCGCACATCATAAACGTCCCCCGAGTATTGGCGGGCGGATTCAGCGTGGAGGACGGTGGTCAGAAGGGAGGCGGCGAAGAGGACGGAGATGAGGCGCATGCGGAGGATCGGTCGATGTTTGTGGTCTATGGCTTACACTTTATGTCTGATAATCGAATGTGTTCAAAAGCCCCGGGTAGGGACTAGAGTTGGGATGCGTACTCGAAGAATCCGATTGCCTGCAGTCTTTGGCGGAGTTCGTTTTCTTTGGCCGGATCGAGTGAAGTGAGCGGCAGGCGAACAGGGCCGCAGTCGACACCGATCAACTTCATTATGGCCTTGCCGGCCGGCAAGCCTCCGAACTCGTTCAGGATGTCGATGAACTGACAGGCCTGCTGCTGGTGCTTTCGGGCTTCGTCCACGTTTCCCGAAGCCTGAGCTTCAATGATGCGATGAAAGTGGGGAGCGGCGTAGTTGTAGGTGCTCCCAACGGCGCCTGGGGCGCCGCGCTCAAGTCCAGAGAGCAGCCTCTCATCACGTCCAAACAAGATCGTGTAGCGGTTCTTTCCCCACGCGCGCGCTCGCTCGAAGTCGACCAAGTTTTCATCGGTGAACTTGATCCCGGCGAGGTTGGGGATCTGGTCGTTGACCTGAGCGAGGAATTCAGCGGCGGGAATCCGCACACCGGTCATGGCAGGCATATGATAATAATAGAACGGCAGCTCGGGGGCTGCCGACGCTACTTTGGCGCACCATGCAACGAGCGCCTCGGGACCCGCAGGCTTGAAGAAACTTGGTGCGATCGAAGCGATGGCATCGGCGCCGATCGCCTGCGCGTGACGCGCCAGTTCCTGACTTTCTCCGATGTTGAAACCACCTACGTGGACTATCAGTTTCATGCCGTCGGGCAGGGTGTCGCGCCATGCCCCCGCCACCTTGCGTCTCTCGCCTAGAGTGAGGCTGACTCCCTCGCCGGTGGTCCCGCACACAAAGGCGGCGGAGACCCGGTTCTTCGCTAGACAGCCGGCGAGGCGCGGGATCGTGTCAAAAGCAAGGTTACCATCGGATTGGAACGGAGTAAATGGCGCGGCAACGAGGCCCGTGATGGGTTGTGGTGTCATTGAAGAGGGTTGAAGCCTTATCGGCTGGTGAATGGCTGCAAGCGGGAGCGACTGGTACTGTGTTGGTGCCACAGCGAGTGTTTGGGTTTCCAAAGGTGTCGGCTGCCTTCTTCACAACGCCAGGCTTGGCGTGCCAGACCGGCATCAGGACCGGGACTCGGGAAATCCAAGGAGCCAACCCTACCCGATGCCTCAAAGCCGCCGTCTAATGGCCGTAGGAGGCATTTTCTCGGCCCGGGAGGGTTGGGGGGGGGGGGGGGTAGCGGGTCTGGGGGGCGGGGGGATAAGGAATCTTTTACAATTGGGAGGGTCAGCGGGTTAATCGACCTCGTGCGAGAAAACCCAGATGGTTTTTTAACGAACTTGATAGAGGTATGGAGCCGCTCACATGGAAAACTTTGGCCAATGAACTAGAGGTCAGTCACCAAGGCCTGCATCTATGGCGGCAGCTCGAAGGCGCGCCTGCGACCGCCGATCTTGAGGCATGGAAGGCGTTCAAGACTGAACGAGGCTTGGGCCGCGTTCGGGCCACGGGTGAGCTGAACTCGCTCAAGGCTGACTTGCTGCGGGAGCAAATCCGTCAGGTTCGAGCCAAGAACGAGCGCGAGGCCGGGGAAGTCATCGCAGCGGAAGTCGTGGACGACATGCTCGTCACGCTCGCGCAAAAGCTCGACCTGCTCCTGCGGCTAAAGCTCGAAGTCGAACTCGGGCAACGCGTGATCGGGAAGAACGCAGCCGAGGTCAACGTCGAGGGCGGGGTGATCCTCGACGAGATCCGCGAGGTGATTAATTCCAACATCGCGCTTTTCCAGACGGACGCGGTCAGCTGGCCGCGGAGCTGAAGCCGCGAACAATCGCGCACGTGTTGTCAGTGGCGTTGTCACTTAGGCGTATTTAGACCAATGAAAAGCCGCTAACCCTTGCGGATCAGCGGCTTAAAGTGATGGTGGACCTTACTGGACTCGAACCAGTGACCTCTTCCATGTCAAGGAAACGCTCTAACCAACTGAGCTAAAGGTCCAATCTATCGAGTCGGAGAGTAAGCACGATTCTGGTTTGGGCGTGCAAGCAAAAATCTCGGGAAGACGGCAGGGGGCTTGGGGCGGGGGAGGGTCCATCGGCCGTGTCGCCCGCTGGGCCCGAGCACATTGTGCGGGGAACGCGCGAACCGGCTTTGACGAGATTGGCGGTGGCGTGCAACGGTAGCCGCCATGCTGCAATCGCTCCGAATCCGGAATCTGGCCCTGCTCGAGGAAGTCGCACTCGAATTCGAGGGAGGCTTTACGGTGGTCACGGGTGAGACTGGCGCGGGCAAGAGCATCCTGCTGGGCGCGCTGAGCCTGTTGGCGGGTGAGCGGGCGGACAAAACGGTGATCCGTCAGGGGGCTGCGGTTTGCGAGGTCGAGGCCTCGCTCCATTTCGAGGATTCGGCATCGTTGGATCGGGTCCTGGCCGACTTGGACCTGCCGGCCTGCGAGGACGGCCAGCTGATCCTGAAGCGCAGCGTTCCGCGGGAGAAGGCACCCCGGATCAGCG
>CAMAXB010000214.1 GCA_945862035.1 Opitutus sp. GAS368 | reverse complement strand
TCGGTCAGTCCCGTCGCCCTGCGACACAACCTGCGCTACCTCCTCGCCAACAAGCGTGAGGTCACACTGGTCGAGTCGCCGGAGTTCGGCACCGTTGCCCTTGTCGAGGTGGGCGCCACGAATGTGGGCAGCATCCGGCAAGGTTATGTCCTTAGCCGTCCGGTGGCGAAAGGAGACGAAAAGGGCCTCTTCGCCTTCGGCGGTTCGTGCGTCATCACAATCTTCCAACGCGGCCGGATCCGGTTCGACGACGACATCCTGGCGCAGAGCGCGCAGCACATCGAAACGTACGCGAAGATGGGCGATCGGCTGGGCGAGGCGCCCTGAAGCTGACGGTCCCGCACCTCCGCAGGAAGCCCACCCATGAAAACTCTCTGTCGGCTCCTGCTCCTCGTTGCCGCTAGCGCGGCCAGCTTCGCGGCCGCGGAGTCCGCGCGCCGGCCCAACGTCCTCTTCATCGCCATCGACGATCAGAACGACTGGGTCGGGCCGCTGGGCGGGCATCGGCTGGCGCAGACGCCGAACCTCGACCGGCTCGCACAACGCGGGACCGTCATGCTCAACGCCCATTGCCAGGCGCCGCTCTGCAATCCGTCGCGCACCAGCGTCATGACGGGGCTGCGTCCCACCACGACTGGCATTTATGGGTTGGCGCCGTGGTTTCGGGATGTCGCCACCTGGAGCGATCGCGTCAGCCTGCCGCAGCATTTCCGGACCCAGGGTTACCGGACGCTCGCCGCGGGGAAAATCTATCACTCCGGCTTCGGCCCGCGGGAACGGCAGGCGAAAGAATTCGATATCTGGGGCCCGGACGGAGGCGTCGGCGCGCAACCGCCGGCCAAGCTCATACCGGCAACACCGATGGGCAACCATCCCCTGATGGACTGGGGCGTGTTTCCTCATCGGGATGAGCACAAGGGCGATTACCACGTGGCCAGTTGGGCCGTGGAGCAGCTCCAGACGGCGCCGAAGGACCAGCCTTTCTTCCTCGCCGCCGGATTTTTCCTGCCGCACGTGCCCTGTTATATCACCCAGAAGTGGATCGATCGCTTTCCCGACGACGACACGGTCCTGCCGGTGATCCGGCGGGATGATCGCGAGGACACTCCACGTTTCTCCTGGTACCTTCACTGGCGGCTGCCCGAGCCGCGGCTGCGATGGATGGAGGAGAACCGCCAATGGCGAAACCTGGTCCGCTCCTATCTCGCGAGCACGACGTTTATCGACGCGCAGATTGGCCGCGTCCTGCAGGCGCTCGAAGCCTCGGGCCACGCCGACAACACCATCGTCGTCGTGTGGAGTGACCACGGTTATCATCTCGGCGAGAAATTGATCACTGGGAAGAACACCCTGTGGGAACGCTCCACGCGCGTGCCACTGATCTTTGCCGGACCCGGCGTGAACCAAGGCGGGCGCGTCAGCCAGCCGGCCGAGTTGCTCGACCTCTATCCGACGCTACTCGAACTCTGCGGCCTGCCCGCGCGTCGCGATCTTGAGGGTGTCAGCCTCGTGCCGCAGTTGCAAAACCCCCGCGAGCCACGGGAACGGCCCGCGATTACGTCGCACAATCAGGGTAACCACAGCGTTCGCAGCGAGCGCTGGCGTTACATTCGTTATGCCGATGGGGCTGAGGAATTCTACGATCTGGCCAACGATCCCAACGAGTGGACGAATCTCGCGGCGCGGCCGGAACACGGCTCCCGGATGGCCGGGCATCGCCAGTGGCTGCCCAAGATCGATCAGCCACCCGCTCCGGGCAGCGCGAATCGCGTGCTGACCTACAACCCCGCGACCGACGAGGCCGTCTGGGAGGGCGCCGGGGTGCGGCGCAGCGACCCGATTCCGGAGTGACCGGGCCCGCCTCGGCGGGGAAGCGGTGGGCGTGGTGGCCCGCGGTCGGGCGGGGACGAGCCACGCCCCTACACGTCCAAACTTTGTAGGGGCGCGCCTCGTGCGCGCCTGCGAAGCCTGTCGGACTTCTAAAACCGCCCCAGCGCCGGCCTGGCGCGGCCGAAAATCAATTTGACAGGGCGCGTTCAAAAATAGACTCATTGTTGCTCTAATTTCGGGTAGCTCCCCAACTCGGCCACCCCCCAACCAGCTCAAATGCGCACCGGACATGATGCTTCGGTCGATTCAAGTTCGACAATCCTCTCGGGATCCACGCCTTGCTGAGTGCTTTACCCCGGACTCGCGGCCCGATTTTCCCAGTTATTTAGTCCTAACCCCAAAAACCGTATCATGAAAAAATATCCCATTCCAATGGGCGCGATCATCGGAGCCGCTGTGCTCTTCAGCACACCTCTGCTGCTCGCGCAAACCGCGCCTGTCGGCTCGACGACGGCGTCTGAGAACATCGTCAAACTCGACCCGTTCAGCGTTCAGGCTGACTCCGATGTCGGCTTCGTCGCGGCCTCCTCCCTGGCCGGTGGCCGCATTGCCACCGCGCTGAAGGATACGCCCGTTTCCTATTCGGTCGTCACGAAGGAGTTCCTCGACGCCTTCAACATCGTCGACATTGGCGAGGCGGCCAATTTCACCGTGGGGGCTGACCAATGGGTTGGCGACCAGACGGACAAGGGCTATGCCGTGGGCGGGAGCGGCCGGATCAGGATCCGCGGCCTGAGCGCGCAGCGGGTGAAGAATTTCTTCCCCTTGGACAATCAGACGGGTGACAGCTTCAACGTCGATCGCGTCGATTACGCCCGCGGTGCCAACGCAGTCCTCTTCGGTCCCGGTGGCGCCAGCGGCGTGCAAAACACCCAGACCAAGCAGGCCATTATGAGCCGCAACTTGACCGAGGTGCGGACCCAGGTCGGCAGCTTCAACAAATACCGGTTCACCGCTGACATCAACCGGCCGATCACGGACAATCTGGCAGTGCGCGCCAACCTGATGTTTGGCAGCAAGGACCACTGGCGCGATCGGCTGTGGGAAGACCGCAAGGGCGCCCACCTCGCCGCCACGTGGCAAGTCACATCGAAGTTCACCATCCGCGGTGAATTCGAGTACTCGCATCTTAAGGAAGCGCACGCCGTGCAGCACTGGAATGATTATCTCTCCGCCTGGGATGGGCAGACTTATCACTTTGACGCCCCACTCTCCGGCCCGGGCGCGCCAACAGCGGCTTGTCTGGCCAAGGCCGGAATTGAGCGGGCCAATGGGACCTTTGTGGTCCGGCCCGACTACGGCGGCCGGATGCTCAATTGGAAGAATGTCTTCCGGACCAAGGGTGCGAACTATAACGCTAATGCCGCCAACACCAATTGGCTGAGCACGCCGAATGGCCGCCAGCCGATCCGGACGATCGGAATGACCCAAGAGGGGCAGCTTCCGATCGACAGCGCGCTATCGCAGATCGGCATAACTGATCAGATCAAATGGGCGCCGGCCATGGCCGGTTCCTTTTATCAAATGCCGAAGTCCACGGACACTCTGAACTGGGACGACCCGGGCCACGATAATCCGACCTTTTGGCAGAAGACTAGGGACCTCGCCCTCTATTTGAACTACCGGTTGAGCGATAACTTATATTTCGAGCTCGCAGGCGACATTAACGATGCTCCCCGATTCGCGAACAACACGCATCGGCGCCGCACGCGCTGGGTTCGGGTCGATATTTCACGCACCCTGCCGACCGGCGAACCGAATCCCTGGTTCTTGCATCCCTACAGCGATCAGGCCGAATACATTTCGCCGCGCAGTGACGCCTACAAGAATGTCCGACTTCAGTCGGTCTACCAGAAGGATACGAGATTCGGGAAGCTGCAGCTTGGACTCATGGGCGGCGTGCAGCGGCAATACAGCGAGGCCCGCTCAAGCACCCTGATCATTCCGGCGACTTGGATTCTTCCGGATGCCCGTGGCTGGATCGAAAACGGTGAAAATAATGAGTTCTTCTCGTACAAGCGCATCTACCTTGATGAGGGGGATCGCCGTTGGGCCTACCCAGGTAATCTCAACGGAAAGCCGGTCAAAACCGTGGATCCGACTACCGGTGTCACCCAAAATCTCACGCCTTACTGGGTCTACGATTCCCGTCGCGACACCGGCGTGCAGGACGCTTGGAGGAATTTTGAATTCGCTCAGGTAGCAGGAAACTTCGACCTCTTGAAAAATCGCCTGGTATTGATCGGCGCCATCCGCCGTGACCACACGTTCTTCAAGCAGCAGCGGATCAAGACCCCCGGCTGGAATCCGGCGGGCTTCACGGGCATAACGGACCTGTCGCAGGACTGGAAGCTCCCCGATCCTCCAAAGGACTATTGGACCCTGACGTATCAGCCGAAGAATGCCGCCGGTGTGATCACCGGTCCGGTAAGACCGGCCGACGCACGGCCCCGGAGCAACGCCTTCGGCACGATTGTCCCGCAGACACAGTATGTCAACGACAAGTTCCGCGATGACTACAATTCGCCGCCCGTCGAGAAGTCGGTCAACAGTTGGAGCTACGGCGCGGTGATCAACGTCACCAAGTGGCTGGGTGTTTTCGGCAACCGGAGCTCGACCTTCAACTTCTCCAGCCCGCAGCAGGACATCTACAATGTCCTGGTTCCCCAGCCCCTTTCTGAGAGCAGGGACTTGGGTATTCGTTTCACCCTCCCCAATAACCGGCTGGCGGCCAGCGCCGCGTGGTTCAACGCCTACCAGAAGGGCTCCCCCACGGGAACCCCCAGCGGGTTCATCGGCAATTATAACGCCATTGGCAACCTTGGGCCGGTCGGTGACTTCTTCAACCGCAACCGGTTCGATTTCCGCCAGTTCCGCGAGAACAACATCGCTACGACGTCAGACACTGACGTCAGGGGCTATGAGTTCGAGGTGACGGGCAACCTGACGCCCAACTGGCGGCTGGTCCTCAACATGTCGAAGGCCGACGCTGCGACGGAAAACTATGGCGCGGATGCGGTGGGCTTTATCAAGGCCAATGACGGCCTCATGCGCCAGATCCTGGCCGACGGCGGCATCCTCATCGATGCCACGAACAACCAGGCCTTCATCAATCCGGCGCTCAACGATCCGACGAAGATCAACGTGGAGCGGGCCACCGCGGCGGTAAATGGCTGGAACGGGCTCGTCAACAACACCATCCCGGCCACCCTTGAGCAGAATGCGATGCGGACCCCGGAATTGGGTGCCACGGACCGCTGGATGTGGAACATTGCCACCGACTATCGGTTCCGCTCGGGTCCGCTGCGCGGATTGCGGGTGGGTGGGGCGCTCAACTACCGGCCCGGTCACGTCGCCGGCCGCAAATCGGGTGACACCATCATCAATCCCGCCAACCCGGCCCAGGCGATCGACGACCCGGCGGTGAATGCCTCCAACCCAATCTACGGGTCGGCCTACTTCATGACCAAGCTCTCGCTGTCCTACTCAGTGAACCTGAAGGAAACGCGTCGATTCCTGCCCAAGACGATTCATTTCGACCTGAACGTCGACAACGTGCTTGACGATACCGCTGCCCAATTCGGCTACAGCACAGGCAGTCAGAATACTTCG
>CAMAXB010000213.1 GCA_945862035.1 Opitutus sp. GAS368 | reverse complement strand
CAACGCCAGTCCGGCGGCGAGGGCGTAGAGCGCCTCGGCCCCCATGGTCCAGTAAATGATGCCGGCCGCGATGGGCGTGATGGCCCGTGCGAGGGAACCGAGCGAGCGATAGATGCCGATGACGCGGCCCTGCTCCTCCGCTCCGGCGTAGAGCGAGATCAGGCCGCTGGTGGCGGGATTCACGAGCCCGCCGCCGAGGGCGAGCAGACCGACTCCGAAGTAGAGGATGGCCGGTGACGGGGCGAAGCCGACTGCGAGGAGACCGAGGGCCGAGCACGCGAGGCCGCCGGCGAGAATCGACGTCTCGGGCGCCCTCCCGAGGAGTTTGCGCACGATGAAGCCTTGGGTGACGATCGAGCAGACGCCGAGGAATCCCATCAGCAGACCGTTCTCGCGGGCGGTGTAGCCGAAGCGTTCCGCGCTGAGAAAGACGAGGGAGGTCTCCATGGCGACAAAGGCGAGCGCGTAGATGAAGGAGACCAGGTTCACGCCCCGAACGGCGGCGTTGTCGAGGCCGAGGATGGCCGAGATCGGGTTGCGCAGGCGCGGGGTCTCCGACTTGCCGCGGGCCTCGGCGGGGAGCGTCTCGGTGAACCGGGCCGCGATCCAGACCAGATTCACGAGGCCGAGACCAAACGAGATCAGGGCGGGCACGGAGAAAGGGTTGATGCCCCAGCGCGCGAGCTCGGGGAAGTGGTCGAGGAGGTTGACGCGGGCCGCGAAGGCGCCGATCAGCGGACCCGTGACGAGGCCCAGGCCGAACGCGGCGCCGACCAGGCCCATCGCTTTCGAGCGCTCCGCCCGGGTCGTCACATCGGCGACAGCGGCAGTGGCGACCGAAAGGTTGCCGCCGAAGGCGCCGGCCAGCAGTCGGGCGGCCAGGAAGATCCAGAAGGAACCGCTGAACACCCAGAGCAGGTAGGAAGCCGCAGTGCCGGCGACCGTGAAGACGAGCACGGATCGACGTCCGATCCGGTCGGAGAGACCACCCCAGAATGGGGCAAAGACGAACTGGAGGACGGAGAAGAGGGAACTGATCACCCCGCCGAACAGGACCTCCGGCAGGTGGGTCTCGTTGCCCAGAGCCCGGGCGACGGACTCAATCTGGCCCAGCAGCCAGCCGAGCAGACCGCCCGTGCCCTCGAGGTCGAGGTAGTGCCGCAGCAGATCGGGACCAAGTGGAAAGATGATCGCGAAACCGATGAGGTCGATGTACAGCGTCAGGAAAATGACACCGAGGGAAAGACGACAGGGAGTGACGGGTTCGGGGGCAGGCACGGAAAGAAGCGGACCATAGGCCGCGCCTGCCGTACGCCAAGGCGCAAAAGGCGTTTTCCCGCAATTCGCGGATCGGAGCGGACGGGCGTTTGGGGGCCCGATCGGACGCGGAGCGCAGCCGCGCGCAAAGGCGGGAAAGGCACCTCCCGCGATCCGGCGGGAAGGTGGCTGAAGTCAGGCCCGCGGTCGCCCGCGGCCGGATGCTCCGGTCAGAGCACGTAGGGCAGTGGATACCGGGCGGTGAGGCTGGCCACGCGCTGCTGGGCGTCGGCGATCGCCGCGGCCTCGCCCGGCGTTCCGATTGCCTTCAGCACCCCGTCGATGGCCGTGGCGATCGCCGGCATGTCGGCAGCGACGAAACCGCGTGTCGTGATCGCGGGCGTGCCGAGGCGGATGCCGGAGGCCTGAAACGGCGAGCGGGTCTCGAACGGAACGGTGTTCTTGTTGCAGGTGATGTGGGCGAGATCGAGGGTTTCCTGGGCCTTCTTGGCGGTCAGCTCGGGCAGATTGGCGCGCAGGTCGACGAGGAAGAGGTGGTTGTCGGATCCCCCCGAGACGATCTTGTAGCCGAGCTGCTGGAAAGCCGCGGCGAGGGCCCGGCTGTTGTCCACGACCTGCTGTGAATACGCTTTGAACTCGGGCTTGAGCGCCTCGGCAAAGCACACCGCCTTGGCGGCGATGACGTGCATGAGCGGGCCGCCCTGGTTGCCGGGGAAGACGGCGGAGTCGAGGGCCTTGGCGTGGATCGCTTTCGAAAGGATGAGGCCGCCGCGGGGACCGCGCAGCGTCTTGTGCGTGGTGGTGGTGACAAAGTCCGCGTGCGGGACGGGCGACGGGTGCACCCCGGCCGCGACGAGGCCGGCGATGTGGGCGATATCGGCGAAGAGATAGGCTCCGACGCTGCGGGCGATCTCACCCATCCGGGCGAAATCGATCACGCGGGAATAGGCGCTCGCGCCGACGGTGATCATCTTGGGTTTCTCGCGCTGGGCGATCGCGGCGAGCTCGTCGTAGTCGATCAGACCGGTGTCCTCGCGGACCCCGTATTGAACGAAATGATACAGCTTGCCCGAGAAATTGGCCGGATTGCCGTGGGTGAGGTGACCGCCGTGGCTGAGGTTCATGCCCAGCAGCTTGTCGCCCGGCTGCAGCACGGCGGCGTAGACCGCGGCGTTGGCCTGCGAGCCCGAGTGCGGCTGCACGTTCGCGTACTCGGCGCCGAAGAGCTGCTTCGCACGTTCGATCGCGATGGTCTCGACCTTGTCGACATGCTCGCAGCCGCCGTACCAGCGCCGGCCGGGATAGCCCTCGGCGTATTTGTTGGTCAGCACGCTGCCCTGGGCCTCGATCACCGCCGGGTAGGTGAAATTCTCGGAGCCGATGAGCTCGATATGGCTCTGCTGGCGGGCGAACTCGGCGGCAATCGCCGAGTAAATTTCAGGATCGAGGGACTTGAGCGGCGTGGCGTTGAGGGACATTCGATTGCGGAATGCGGTGGGTGGAAGACGGAAGGAAAAGACAACCCGAGCGCAGCCGGGTAATCCGTAATCCGCAATCCGAAATCCGCAATCGGGCGGATCAGCTTTTCAGCGCCGGCAGTGAGCGCAGGTGGTCGAGCAGGCTGGGAATGGCCTCGACCATCTCGTCGCGACTGGCCTCGTACCGGGGCAGCGGCCCGCCGTAGGGATCGGCGATCTCCGGGTCGGCGCTCCGGGGCATGAACTCGCGGAACAGGAACACATTGCGCGGGGTGGGATCAAGCGAGAGGTTCAGCGCGGCCCGGTGGCTCTCGGTCATCACGAAAACGGCGAGGGCGCCGCGGACCAATTCAGCGGTGAGCGCCCGGCTCCGGTGTGCGGAAATATCCAGCCCGACCTTTTTCAAAGCCTGCACAGAGTTGGCGGAAACCCGGTCGCCATCGCGGGCCGCGACGCCGGCGGAGATCACCTCGATCGACCGGAGCGGCTCCGGCTGGGCCTTCAGCGCGTGGGCGAGCAACGCCGCCGCCATCGGACTCCGGCAGATGTTGGCGGTGCAGAGGGTAAGGACGTATCCGGGCGGGGCCATGCGCGGGCCAAAGGGGACAGGAATTCGGTCGAAAGGCAACCCGGGTCAAAGCCGATCCAGCGCCTGCAACCCGCGATGCAGGTTCACCGCCCGCTGAAGGACCAGGTCGACGGGCGGTGGCGGGGGCAAATCGGCGGCGGGGGTGGCGGCTGCGGCGGGCGCGGTGGGCGCGGACGCGTTCGGAGCCAGCGGGAGCGCCACCGGGTTCGTTGCCTCCCCGGGCGGAGCCGCTTCGGCCGGCCGGGTCCCGTTGCGGCGGGCCCGAACAATCGAGGCCTCGTCGCGTCGGGTTTTGACCAGAGGCGGGTTGGCGAGAACGGCTAGGCTGAATCCTTGGTCGAGGGCCTCATAGGCGCGACGATCGTCGCGGGCCGACACGGCCACGCGAATGTCGGTCGGCGGAGCCTCGGTGCCCCCCAGCGTGAGCACCGTCGGTCCCCGCGTGTCGAGCAGCGAGACCACGGCCGGCGCGGTGGCCTCACTGACCAGAACGAAACGAATCCCGGGTGACGCCAGCAACCCGCGAAGGCGCTCAGTGCCGGAGGTTCCGGCGAGTCGGGCCTGCCGCAGGTCGATCACCAGCGGCCCTTCGGGAACGGTGAAGGCCTCCCCGTCGAGATCAGGGAGCCGCAGGTAGCCAAGGCTCTCGCCGAGGTCGCGCACCTCGGCCGCGGCGGCGGCCAGCGCGCTCAGGCCAATGAGAAGGACGATGCGGACGGATCTCATGGGCGATCGAGTTGGCGGGCGCCGATGTCGCGCCGGAAGTATTTGCTGGCGCACCCGATTTGGTCGCAGGCGGCGTAGGCGCGATCGGCGGCCTCGCGCAGGCTTGGCGCAATCGCCGTGACCCCGAGCACGCGGCCTCCGGCGGTGACGGTCCGACCTTCGGCGTCATGGGCCGTGCCGGCGTGGTAGACAGTGACTCCGGGCGGGAGCGAGGCGGGGATCTTGATCGGATCTCCCTTCGGAAAAGCGTCCGGATAGCCCCGGGCCGCAATCACGACGCAGAGGGAGTGTTCGGGGCGCACCTTGAGCGCGAACCCGGCGAGTGTGCCGGTCGCCGCGGCCCACAGCAGGGCGAGCAGGTCAGTCTCCAGCCGCGGCAGCACCACTTGAGTTTCCGGGTCACCGAAGCGGGCATTGTATTCGATCACGCTGGGGCCGGCGGGCGTCAGCATGATGCCGACGAAGAGCGTGCCGCGAAAATCGATGCCCTCCGTCGCGATGGCTTCAACGGAGGGGCGGACGATCTCGTGTTCGATCAGGTCGAGTAATTCCGGGGTCACAACCGGGGCAGGTGAGTAGGTGCCCATGCCGCCGGTGTTGGGCCCGGTGTCGCCGTCGCCGATACGCTTGTGGTCCTGCGAAGTGGGAAGGATGACGTAGTCGCGACCGGAGACCACGACGAGAATCGAGGTCTCGTCGCCGAAGAGACAGTCCTCGATGAGAATCTGCCGGCCGCTGGCGCCGAACCGCCCGCCCTCGATCATGGCGCGCACCGCCTCCTCCGCCTCGGCGAGGGTCTGGGCCACGACTACGCCCTTGCCCGCCGCGAGGCCGTCGGCCTTGACCACGATGGGCGCGGACCGCGCCCGCAGGTAGGCCAGGGCTGGGGCCACTTCGCTGAAGATGCCGGCCGCCGCCGTGGGAATGCCGTACTTCAGCAGAATCTGCTTGGTGAAGATCTTGGACGCCTCAAGCCGCGCCCCGTCGGCCTTGGGGCCGTAGGCGGGAATGCCGAGACGCGAAAGCTCGTCCACCAGCCCCAGTGAAAGGGGCACCTCGGGCCCGACGATCACGAAGTCAACCCGCTCGCTCTGCGCCAGCGCCACGAGCCCGGCAATGTTGTCCGCCGGCACCGGGAAGCAGGGCACCTCGCCTGCGATGCCCGCATTGCCCGGTGCGCAGATCACCCGCGGCCGGGCCGGGGAGGCCAGCAGACTGCGGACGAGCACATGTTCACGACCGCCGGAACCGACGACGAGCAGGGAGCGAGGAAGGGAGGGCGACACGGTCCAGACGGATGAACTTGGAATCACGGGAGGTAAAGATCTTGCTCGCGGAAGGTCGGGGACGGTCCCATTCGGCAATTGCTTTGCTTTAAATAATTCGGTGGTACTCAGGCGGCTCGGACTCCTCGTCCGCGCGCCTGCGACGGAACCTTGCTGCGCTTGGTGAGGCCTCAGGAACCCCCACGGGCAGA
>CAMAXB010000212.1 GCA_945862035.1 Opitutus sp. GAS368 | reverse complement strand
ACCGATGCTTTGGACGGACAGATCTTGCGCGTCACCACCTACGAACGCACCGGGAAGTGGGTTCCTTTTGAAATGATGCTCCCAACCGGTATCGCAGAACCCACGGAGGAGGAAGTGATGGATCGCCTCAAGCTGAGTGATTTCGTCTTCGTGACCACGGCCTCACCGCAGTCCAACTACCCCTATGACCGCAAACTCGCCGCCCTCTCTCCCACGGTTCTGGCCTGGTGCGCGGCCGAGCTGGTGGAGGTTGAACGATTTTCCCTCTACGGGAGTCAGTTCACGACTTACGAGCGGCCTTGGCCCCCGCGGGTTGCTGCAGGGAAGCCTTGAGGATCCCGCGCTTCCGCGGCAGGGACCGATGCAACCGGTGCCGCAAACCATTGACCCGGCCTGCGTCGGCCGGGCTCAATTGCGTTGACCTCAGAAGGCCTAGTCATTGCCTCATGCCATAGGTCCAGCCCCCCCAAGCCCATGATAATCAGTGGTCTTCCGGCAGACAATCGTCACCCCGCGATTCGCCAGATCTCCCCCTTCTCGCACGATCTCCAGTCCAACCGAACGAACCAAGTTCCGTCGCGATGCTGCCTGTCCCCCGCCTGATTCGATGGATTCTCGTATTGGCCGCGTTGTCGCTGGGGGTGCTCTCGGGGCTTCGGGTGGCCGTATGGATCGCCTTCAATGACTCCAACCTGACTTTGGCCGAGGCGCTTCCGGCCTTCTGGCTTGGCGTTCGTTTTGACGCCCGCGTGGTGGCGGGTGTACTGCTGCCGCTCCTTTTGCTTGGATCAATCCGGGGCCTCCATGCGCTCGATAATCCGCGTGGTCGGCGGCTGTGGACTGCCTTGTTATCCGCGGCAGCGGCGGCGGTACTTGTCCTCTATGTCTTCGATTTTCTGCACCTGCGTTATCTGGGCCAGCGGCTCAACGCCTCGGCCCTGAGTTTTCTTGAGGACGCCGCCATCTCCGCGCTCATGGTCTGGCAAACCTATCCGGTGGTGAAGATCGCGATCGCCCTTGCCGCGGCCATCGCCGCCGCGTTCGGCTCGCTCCGCATCACCCACCGGCGATCGGTCCGGTCCCCCGAAACGCCTTTGCCACGCTGGCGAGCCGCCTGGTGGTTGGCCGCAACCTTCGCCTGCCTGCTGGCGATCTTTGGTCGCGTGGGCCAATATCCCCTCCGGTGGAGCGACGCCTTCGTCCTGCGCAACGACTTTGCCGCCAATCTCGCGCTCAACCCGGTCCAATCCTTCCTCAGCTCGCTCGATTTCCGCGGCTCGGGCTACGATCTTGCTCTGGTGCGGCAGGCCTATCCGCTGATGAGCGACTACCTGGGGGTCACCGATCCGGATGCGGAGAAGCTGAACTTCGTCCGCCACGTGCCGGCCCGGGCGGATGCACCCGCCCGCAGGCCCAATGTCGTCCTCGTCATCTGCGAGTCGTTCAGCGCCTATAAAAGTTCGATGTGGGGCAACCGCCTCGACACGACCCCCTACTTCGCCGAGCTTTGCCGCGACGGCCTCTTTTTCGACAAGTGCTTCACCCCCCTGTCCGGCACTGCGCGCGGGATCTGGGCCACGATCACGGGCCTGCCTGATGTTGAGCCGGTCAAGACCGCCAGTCGCAACCCGGGCATGGTCGATCAACACACCATCATCAACGACTTCGTCGGCTACCGGAAACTGTATTTTCTCGGCGGCAGCACGAGCTGGGCAAATATCCGCGGGCTCCTGACCAACAACATCCACGGGCTGGAGTTGTACGAGGAGGACTATTTCAAGTCCCCGCGGGTCGATGTCTGGGGGATCAGCGACAAGAACCTCTTGCTCGAGGCCGAGCAGGTCTTGGCGCGTCAGCAGGAGCCCTTCTTCGCCATCATTCAAACCGCGGGCAACCACCGGCCCTACACCATCCCCGAGGAGGATCTCGACGAATTCACGCGGCTCGAACTGACGCCCGCGGAGGTCGCCCAGCACGGATTCAGCTCCCTCGAGGAGCTGAACGCCTTTCGCTACACCGACTTCACCTTCAGGGCCTTCATGACGGCGGCACGAAAGAGGGCCTACTTCGACAACACCGTGTTTGTCTTCATCGGCGACCACGGAGTGGCCGGGAATGCCGGGACCCTCTTTCCACCGGCCTGGACTGAGCAGGCTCTCACGACCTACCACGTGCCCCTGCTCTACTACGCCCCGAAGCTCATCGCCCCGCGCCGGATCAGCTCGCCGTCCTCCATGCTCGACACCCTGCCGACCTTGGCCGGACTCGCGGGTATCCCCTACCGCAACTCCGGGCTGGGCCGCGATCTGCTTGAACGCGAACGCCGCGACAGCGGGCGCGGCAACGCCGCCTTCATCCTCGATCAGAACAACAAGACCGTCGGTGCAATCCGCGGACCGCACTTCAGCTACCTGCATTGGGAGAGCAAACGATCCAACCTGGTCTGGGCCGAATTCAGTCCGGCTCCGTCGGAGCCGGACCCAGCCGCGGGCGCCATCGCCGCGGACTCCATCCGCTTCGCCGAGGCGTTTCATGAGACTGCCCGCTACCTCCTACTCAACAACCGCAAGCCACGTGAATCCCCGGAGGCGCGCTAAGCCCCGTCGAGGATCCGCCTGTTCTGCAGCTGAAAGTCCATCTTCCGCCCCACGGTACCCGTGAATCCCTCCACCCCTGAGACCCCAACCCACGTTTCGGCTGGCCGCTGTTCCGGTCGTCTGGCGCCACGTCACCGACTTGCCCTGATCGTCGGCCTGGTCGCCGTCTGCACCTTCATGTCCCTCTCCGCCGCGCGCCGGGACAGCGAGGCTCCGACGGAGCTTGAGCGCATCGCCCGGACAAACTCGGCCACCCCGCCTCGCGACAGCTTGCCCTTCTTTGAGCAGTCGTGGGTCTCACCCTCCGGCCACACCCCTTCAGCCCATTGCAGCACGATCGCCACGCTCCCCAGCGGTGACCTGCTGGCCCTCTGGTACGGGGGAACCCGGGAGGGAGCGGCCGATGTCGCCCTCTATACCTCGCGCCTGCCCAAGGGCGGCACCGTCTGGAGTTCGCCTGTCGAGGTCATCGACCGAGAAGCCGCCGAACAGGAACTCGATCGTCGCATCAAGAAGGTCGGCAACACGGTGATCTTTCCGGACGAGGTGGGAAACCTGTGGATGGTCTTTTCGACCGTGAGCGTCGGCGGCTGGTCCGGCTCGGCGCTCAACATCAAGTCCTCCCGGGACGAGGGCCGGACCTGGGGCGAGAGCCAGCGGCTCACGCTGAACCACTTTCTCAACCTGAGCTCGTTGGTCCGCAACAAGCCAATCTATGCCGAGGATGGCCGGGTCGGTCTGCCGGTCTACCATGAGATGGCCACCAAGTTTCCCCAGATCCTGTGGTTCCGGCCCGGACCCGGGGGCACGGTGGAGGACTACAAGGTCCGCAGCCTTTCATCCGCCAGCGGACTCATCCAGCCGAGCTTGGTTTCCCTGGGCGGCGACCGGGTGCTCATGATTCTGCGTGACGGGACTGGCCAGCACGCGGTGCACACGGCCCTTTCGGAGGACAACGGATGGACTTGGACGGAGGCCCGCGCAGGCAATCTGCCCAACCCGAACGCGGCGATGGACGCGGTCCGCCTTGACGACGGTCGGATCCTGCTCGTGTACAATCACAGCACGGACGTGCGAGAGAACCTCAGCCTGGCGATTTCCGCCGATGAAGGGCAGACGTGGGAGCACCGGGTCGTGCTCGAGGAGGAGGCGGATCGGGAGTTTTCCTATCCGCAGGTGACCAAGGCCGAGGACGGACTCATCCACATCACCTACACTTGGAGACGTGAGCGCATCCGTCACGTGGCCTTCAACACGGCTTGGCTTGACCGCGAGCCCGGACGCCGCATCGCCGCCCACCCATGAACACTTCGCTTCTGCCGTCCTCGGCCAGCCTTCTGGCCTTCGCCACACTTTGGCTCATCGTCCTGAATTTGCTCGTGCGGTTCAGCCGTTTGCCGACCGGGCTGCGCAACAACGCTCTTCTGGCGGTGGCCGCCGTGCTGCTGCTGCTCGTGCCCGTGGGGGGACTCCCCGTCTGGCGCTGGCTGTTCAGCCTCTATCCCAATCCCTGCCTGCCGATGCTCGGAGTCCTGGTGGCTCAGCATGGCCCCCGCTTTCTCGGTCTTCGTCTCTTTGCAGAGACCGACTGGAACGCAACCTGGCGCTTCGGTGCGGTGGTTGGCACCGTCGTTTTTCTTCACCCCGTCCTCTTGGGCGGTGTCGATTTTTACTACTGGGGATGGAATGTGAATCTGGCGGCGTGGCTCATTGCCGCCGTGGCGATCACCTTCCTCGCTCTCGGTAACCACTTTGGCCTGCTCCTCGCGGGATCCCTCGTCGTTTTTCTGATGGGTGGGCTAGAATCCAAAAACGGCTGGGACTACGTCATCGATCCGATCTTTTGGATCGCCAGCCTTGTCAGCGTCACCCGCCGCGATCTGTTTCCGGCCATGGTCAAGGCCGTCCGTCGCGGACCGTCCGCCCAACCCCATGCTGATGGATCCCTGCGCTAGCTCTAGGGCGCAGCCGATCACGTAGGACCGGCGGGAGTTGGCCCGTAACGCAGGCAGGGGATCTCCACCGTTCCACCGGGGAGAATCAGGTCTCCGTTCCCGCCGCGGCCTTCGCTTTCTTCCGCTCCGAGATTTTCTTCAGCGCGACCATGGCACCCGCGGCGGCAAAGGTCCATGCTCCGAGCGACCCGCCGCCCCCACCCGAACTCGCCGGTGACGAGGGAGCGGTGGTCGTGGCCGGAGGCGTGACAACAGGCGTACTCGTGACCGGCGGCGTCGGGGTCGGCGTTGGCATCGGGTCACCCATAATGTTCAACGAGGGGCGGCCGCCAAACCGGCCAGTGAATCCCGGAAGCACGTAATCCATGTCCGAAGCTTTCACGCCAAACCACGTCAGGAGATCGCGAGCCATTTCGTCGACCGCCACTCCCGGCACCAACCGGCCCTGGCCGGTATCGATAGCCGAGAGGTTCTGCATCTCGGGATAGAAGCCCTGGTCGCGATTTCCAAAGATATTCCCGCCGCGCACTGCGCCGCCCATGACCAGCTGGTTACCGCCCCAGGCGTGGTCGGAGCCGTTGCCATTTGAGCGGAGGGTGCGGCCGAACTCCGACGCGCTAAACAACGTCACATTATTGCGCAGGCCGAGTTCGCCCAGCGCAGTCCAGAAGAAGCCGAGCGCTTGGCTCACCGTACGGAGCATGGTCACCTGGTTCTGCAGCACCTCATCGTGGTGATCCCAGCCGCCCAGCTGAACAAAGAAGATCTGGCGCTTGGCGCCCAACCGGCCCGCGGAGCCAGCGGTGCGCGCAATCATCGCCAGATTTGAGGCCAGGCTGTTTCCGGCAGGAATCGGGGTGGCGAGGGTCGAGCTGCCGACTGCGCTCTGGAACCCATAGTACGCATCGACGGCGTCGCGCGTGGAGTCCGCAAACGTCTTCTCGAACAGATTCCGAAACTCGGTCCCCATGAGGCTGTCCACCGCCGCGGTGCGCTGGGCATTCAGCGTATTCCTCGCCAGCGGATCATAGCCTGAAAGTGCCGTCGCGCCGCCC
>CAMAXB010000211.1 GCA_945862035.1 Opitutus sp. GAS368 | reverse complement strand
CCACGATGGCGAACACCGCGCGCCCCTGGGGATCGAGGCGCAGGAAGGCGATGACACTGGCATCGGCGTCCTGGCAGTTGATCCAGCGGAAGCCCTCGGGATTCAGGTCGGTGCCACTGAGAGCCGGTTCGGCGGCGTAGAGATGATTGAGATCGCGCACGAGCAGGCGGATGCCCTCGTGGTCGAGGTACTGGCACAGATGCCAGTCGAGGCTGCCCGCGTAGGCCCATTCGCGTGACTGGCCGAACTCGCAGCCCATGAAGAGGAGCTTCTTGCCGGGCCAGGCCCACATGTGCGCATACAGGGCCCGGAGATTGGCGGCCTTCTCCGGGATGTGCCAGGCGCCCATCTTGTAGAGCATCGACTGCTTTCCGTGGACGACCTCGTCGTGGGAGAAGACCGTGACAAAATTCTCGGTGTACTGGTAGAGCGCGCCGAACGAGAGATCGTTGTGGTGCCACTTGCGGTGGATCGGCTCCTTCTGGAAGTAGCGCAGCGTGTCGTGCATCCAGCCCATGTTCCACTTGAAATCGAAGCCGATGCCGCCCTCGCGCACCGGCTTGGAGATCCCGGCGAAGGCGGTTGACTCCTCGGCGATCATGAGGACCCCCGGATGGTAGCGATGGACGAGGTCATTGGTCTGGCGCAGGAACTCGATCGCCTCGAGGTTCTCGCGACCGCCATGCTTGTTCGGGACCCATTGTCCCTCGGTGCGGGAGTAGTCGAGGTAGAGCATCGAGGCGACCGCATCCACCCGCAGGCCGTCGATGTGGTAGCGATCCAGCCAGGAGAGCGCATTGGCGACGAGGAAGCCGCGCACCTCGTTGCGCCCGTAATTGAAGATCAGCGTGCCCCAGTCCATGTGCGCGCCCTGGCGCGGATCGGCGTGCTCGTAGAGATGGGTGCCGTCGAACTCCGCGAGCGCGAAGCTGTCGCGGGGGAAATGGGCCGGCACCCAGTCGAGGATGACGCCCAGCCCGCGCTGGTGGAGATGATCGATGAACCAGGCAAAGTCCTCCGGTGAACCGAAGCGGTGGGTCGGGGCGAAGAAGCCCGTGACCTGGTAGCCCCAGGAACCGTCGAACGGATGCTCGGCCAGCGGCATGACCTCGATGTGGGTGAAACCCATCTCCACCGCGTAATCGGCGAGCATGGGCGCGAGCTCGCGGTAGCTGTGGGGGCGATTGGCGTCGTCGAGCTTGCGCTTCCACGACCCGAGGTGGATCTCGTAGATCGAGATCGGCCGGTCGAGCTGCCCGGCGGCGGCCTCGCGCTGCTCCATCCAGGCCTCGTCGCGCCAGACATGGCGGCGCGGGTTGCAGACGATGGAGGCGTTCCCCGGCGGGGCCTCGAAATACGTGCCGTAGGGATCGGTCTTGAGCCGGAGCTGCCCGCGCTGGTCGAGCAGTTCGAACTTGTAGAGCTCACCCTCGCTGAGGCCGGGGACGAAGATTTCCCAGACGCCCGAGGCGCCGAGCGGGCGCATGGGATGGAAACGACCGTCCCACTGGTTGAAATTCCCCACCAGCGAGACACGGGCCGCGCTCGGGGCCCAGACGGAGAAGGCGGTGCCGCGCACACCGTCGATCTCGCGGAGATGGGCGCCGAGCTTCTCGTAGGCGCGATGTTCATTGCCCTCATTGAACAGGTACAGGTCCTGGTCGCTGAGCGTGGGCAGGAAGGAATAGGGATCGTGGAACTGCCGGATCTCACCCGAGTGGTAGGTGACGCGCAGCTGGTAGCTGAACGGCGCCTTGCGCTTCGGCAGGAAGCCCTCGAAGAAGCCCTCGGTTGCGATCGGTTTGAGCGGATGGGTCTTGGCCGTGCCGACCTCGACGACGCTGCAGGCGGCGGCCTGGCGCAGAAAGGCGCGCACCACGAGCCCCTGCGTGCGGCCCTTCTTCATCGGGTGCATGCCGAGCAGGCTGTGCGGGCTGGCACTGCGCGCCTGCAGGAAGCGGTCGAGTTCTTGCGGGGAGATGATCACGGATGCGGGAGTTGCCCGAAGAGTGGAGGCCGCCGAACGAAGCGTCGATCCCGGAGAACGGCGATTGCAGGACGAGGGGATTAACCCGTGTTCTTCAGTCCCCCGCTGATTCCGTTGATGGTGAGCTCGACGACGGAGCGCAGCCCGGCCTCCTCCTCCTTCGTCAGGCCCCCGGCGCGAAGGCGGCGGAGCAGCTCGACCTGGAGGGAATTGAGGGGATCGATGTAGGGATTGCGAAGCTCGATCGACTGCCGCAGGACGCGCTCGCGGCTGAGCAGCTGCCGTTGGCTGGTGACGACGAGGATGGCGCGCTCGGTGCGCGCGAACTCGTCGAGCAGCCGATTAAAGATCCGGGTGCGCAGACGATGATCGGAGACGAGGGAGGCGTACAGGTGGGCGATGCCCATGTCGGCCTTGCGGATGGTCAGCTGGGCGTTGTCGATCAGGGTCTGGAAAAACGGCCACTCGGCGTACATGTGGCGCAGGAGGCGGCGACCCTGGCGGCCGCGTGCGCTCACGGCCTCGAGCGCGGCGCCGAGCCCGTACCAACCGGGAAAGTTATAACGGCTCTGCATCCACGAGAACACCCACGGGATTGCGCGGAGGTCCGCCACGCTCTGGGTTGCGCGCCGGTAGGTCGGGCGGGACCCGAACTTGAGATTGCTGATCTCATCGATGGGCGTGGCCTGCTTCCAGAACTCGAGAAAGCCCGGATCGTCGTGCACCAGCGCCTTGTAAGCCGCGAAGCCCGCGGCACTCATCGCCTCCATCGCTTCGCCCCACTCGGCCGGCTGCTTGGCTTCGGCCTGCGCGGCCTGCGACCCCACGAGTACGCCGAAAGTCATCTGCTCAAGGATGCGGTGCGCCAGATCGGGATCGTGATAGCGCGTCGACAGGACCTCCCCCTGCTCGGTCACGCGGATGCCACCGTCGCGCAGGCCCACGGGCTGTGCGAGGATGGCCTTGGCCGCAGGTCCGCCTCCGCGGGCAATGCTACCGCCGCGACCGTGAAACAAGGTCAGCCGCAGGCCCTGCGCCCGGCAGACCGCGGCGATCTCGTCCTGCGCCTTGAACAGGGCCCAATTGGCCGTGAGGTAGCCGCAGTCCTTGTTGCTGTCGGAGTAGCCCAGCATCACATGCTGGTGGCCCTCCCGGAGCGCAGCGGCCGAACTCGGGTGGCTAAACAGGCCGCGCAGGATCTCCGGTGCGTGCCGCAGGTCCTCGAGCGTCTCGAACAAGGGCGCGATCGGCAGGTTGGCGCCGGTCACCGCCATCAGCAGCCGCACCTCCAGCAGGTCCGAGACCGCCGCGGTCATGCTGATGATATACAGCCCCAGCGCCTCGGAGCCGAACCGGCCGCGAACCAGCCCCGCCAGCTGCAAGGGTTCAAGCACGTGCCGGGTGGCGACGGAATACCGGGTCAGCGCCCGCTTGGGCCGCGCGGTGCGTCCGGCGAGGGTATCGCTCAGGACCGCGCATTTTCCGGCCTCGTCGAGGCGGCGGTAGTCATCGCGGTCGAGGATCTCGGCCACCGCGGCCTCGTGCAGCGCGGAATGCTGGCGCAGGTCGAGCCGCGCCGCGTGCAGGCCGAACACCGCCAGTTGGTGCTGCACGGCACTTAGTTCACCGTCGGCCAGCAGGGTGCTCCGCCCGGCGCGCAGGCTGGCGGCAATGACCTCATAGGTCTCCCGGACCGTTTCCGGCCGCAGGCAGGTCTCGTCGCTCACCGTCTCGCTCGTCAGCATTGAGTTCTCGTGGATCTCGCCCACGGCCTGGGCCAGCCGCTCCCGCAGGACGCCGAGCAGGAGCCTGTAGGGTTCGTGCGGATACCGTGCCCCGACCTGCTCAAGGTGCTTGGAAAAATGCCGGCTCTCCCGCGCCAGCCGGCGGACCGCGGGCGAGACGAGATCGCGCCGGTCGGAGACGGTCAGGCTCCGCGCGAGGTCGCGCGACCCGAGGCGGAGTTTCTCGATCGCGAGGCGGCGATGCAGGAGGAGGACATCGGCCGTGACCTTGGCGGTGACATTCGGGTTGCCGTCGCGGTCGCCCCCGATCCAGGAGCCGAACGTGAGCCAGCGGGCGGGCGCCTTCACCCCCGGGTAGTGCTGCGCGAGCGCCGTCACCAGATCCGACTGCAGGCGCGGCAGAGTCTCGTAGAGCGTGGTGTCAAAATACCACAGTCCCGTTTTGGCCTCGTCGGTCACCTCGGGACGGGCGACGCGGGAACGGTCGGTGAGCCAGAGCGATACGATCTCCCGCTCAATGCAGCGGGCATCGGTCTCCGGACCGACCGGATTGGTGCGCTCGCGGAGCAAGGTGGCGAGGCGCCGCAACTTCACGAGGAGGGTCCGGCGCTTGGACTCCGTGGGGTGTGCGGTGAAGACCAGCTCGATCGAGAGTCGGTCGAGGCGCTCCTGCAGCTCGGCCGCGGTCACGCCGCGATGCTTGAGCTCGACGAGGGCGGCCTCGATCGACTCACGGACCGGCTCGGCGTCGGGGCCGCCGTCCGCTGCATTCCGGCGGGCGGAGCGGCGGCGGCGGATCAGTTCGACGCGGAAATTCTCCTCTGCGAGATTGACCAGCTCGAAGTACACGGTGAAGGCCATGGCCTGTTGGAGGGCCTGGTCGGTCGTGAGGCCCCGGACGGCCGCGGCCAGCCTGACCGGGGCGTCGACGTCGCCCTGCCGGCTGGCTTTGGCGAGGGCGCGAAGATTCAACACGGTGGCGAGGGCGGCCGGGCCTTCGAGCTGGGTGATGACCCGGCCCAGCGCGGCGCCGAGCTCACGAATTTCAGTCCGCAATCGGGCCATTTCCTTCAGGGCGGTGGAGGAACGAGACTTGGGCATAGGGGGGACGGTGAGGATGGGAAGGGAGTTCACCTCCTGAAAGCGAAAAGTGGACCAAGTGGCGCCGGATGCGGTCTGATCGCTTGCCAGCACCCTCCCCCCCTTCTTTGCTCGCTCCCTGTGGCTCGAATTCCCGCCCTTTTCCTTCTTGTCCTGGTCTGCCTGACCGTCCGCGGTCAGGGCATGCCCGCCGGGGTGGATTTTACCTCGCCGGGTCGGATTGTCTTCGATGGCCGGACCGGGGTGGCCCGGACTGAAGGTGGCGGCCGCCTGACCTACCGCGGCGCGGTGCTGACGGCTGACGAGATCATCTACCAAGAGCGGCAAGGCCGAGCGGTCGCGCGCGGAAACGTCCGCCTGCTCACGGGGTCGCGCCTGCTGTTGGCGGATGAGCTCACGTATGTGCTGGAAGACCGGTCCTTCACCGCGGCCAATCTCCGGCTGGGCCAGAGCCCGTTCTACCTGACGGCGGGTCGGGTCACGGGCAATGACACCGCCTACGTGCTCGAGGATGCGCGGATTTCCTACGAGCAACCCGGCCCTTGGGCGCCGACCCTCGTGGCGGAGAAGGTGACCTATTCCGGCAAGGACGAGATCCGGGCCGAGCGCGTGCGCGTTGGCCTCGGCCTTTTCCAGCCCGTGGTCCTGCCGACCTTTAATCGGAATCTCAACGCGCCGTTCTTTTCGCTGCTCGCCGCCACGGGCGGGTACCGCAGTTCCCTCGGGGCCTTCGTGGAGGCGGGGCTGGAGCTCCCGGTTGCCCCGCGTTTCGACTTCGGCGGCCAAGTAGGTCTCTACACGGGCCGCGGCGTCATGGCCGG
>CAMAXB010000210.1 GCA_945862035.1 Opitutus sp. GAS368 | reverse complement strand
GATGGCCATGGTGAAAAAATCTGCGGACTTCGAGGTGGTGGGCATCGTCGAACCGGATGAGCGGTTGCGGCGGGCGGCGGAGAAAAACAGGGCTTACGACGGCGTGCGCTGGATGACCGAGGCGGAGCTTTTGGCCACGCCCGGACTCCGGGCCGTGGTGGTCGAGACCGAGGTAAAGGACCTGCTGTCCGTGGCGGGCCGGTGTGTGGCCGCCGGGATGCATATTCACCTCGACAAGCCCGCCGGCGAATCGCTGGCGACCTTCCGGGGTTTGCTCGCTGACGCCGGGCAGCGTGGCCTCACCGTGCAGCTCGGCTACATGTTCCGGTACAATCCCGGTTTCGAGCTTTGCTTTCGCGCGGTCCGGGAAGGCTGGCTGGGGGAAATCCAGTCGATCGATGGTTCGATGGGCAAGCTGTCCGCGCCTCCGGAACGGGCGGCGATTGCGCCGTACAAGGGCGGCGCGATGTTTGAACTTGGCTGCCACCTGATCGACGCGGTGGTCTTCCTGCTGGGAAAGCCGGCGAAAGTCATTTCCTACGGACGACAAACGGCGGGCCGTGCCGACACCTTTCCCGATAACCAGCTCGCGGTTCTGGAGTACGCCAGCGCGCTCGTCACGGTTCGCTCCTCGGTGGTGGAGGTCGGAGGGAACGGGCGGCGATATTTCGTGATCAGCGGTGAGACGGGCTCGATCGAGCTGCGGCCGCTCGAGCCGGTGGCGGCGCGGCTGACTCTGTCCCAACCCAGGGGCGGCTTTGAGCCCGGAGTCCATGAAATTATGCTGCCCCCTCTGCCGCGGTACGAGGCTGACTTGGTTGACTTCGCCCGCGTGATCCGAGGCGAGACCACGTTTCGCTGGTCACCGGCCCACGATCTCGCGGTCCAGGAGACCGTGCTGCGCGCAAGCGGGCTCGATCTCTAGTCCAGAGGAGCCCAGCAAAACGGTCGCCGAACAAAATCGGCAGAACGGGCGCGCACGAGGTACGCCCCCAGGACGGAAATAAGTTGGTGGAGGGGCGTGCCTCGTGCCCGCCCTCCGCTTGGCAACCAAGGGAGCCAGCCCGAGGGGTCAGGTTGAGTGACCCCTTCTGCTTGCCGGCCGAGCCATCCGTGGTCTCTTCTGCGTGTCCCTCGGGTGCCTCCTTGTTTGGATGTTGTTGTTTCCAACCCTTCCTTTTCAGCTTCGCATCCGAGGTACAAACGACTGAAAGCTCACCGCTGGATCCGCCGCTGATGAAACCGCATATCACTCTCGCTGAAACGAAGACTCCGGAAGGCCAGCGTCTCACGCTGCAGGAGCATGACGGACGCTATGCGATCCGGCTGGACGGGCTGGCGCTGATGGAGTCCTCGCAATCGGCTTCTGAAGGGCAGCTGGGCGAACTCGCCACGGCGCATCTCACGCGCACCGGGCCGGGCCGGGTCCTGATCGGCGGGCTGGGCCTGGGCTTTACTCTGCGGAAGGTGCTGGAGAAAATTGGACCCAAGGCCTCGGTGGTGGTCACGGAGTTGCTCCCCGCCGTAGTGGCATGGAACCGGACGTTTCTGCGCGGTTTGAATGGCGCGCTTTTGGAGGATCGCCGGGTCAAGTGCGTCGCGGGTGATGTGGGCAAGGTTCTTACCCGCACGCTCAAGCCGGAGTACGATGCCATCATCCTCGATATCGACAATGGGCCAGCGGCAATGGTCCGGAGGAACAATCGTCTACTCTACGAGGCGGCGGGCCTTCAGGGGGTCGTGGCGGCGCTCAAGCCGGGTGGCCGGGCCGCGTTCTGGTCGGCGGGGGCTGATCGCGCCTTTGAAAAACGCATGATCGCCGCGGGCTTGGTGGTGGAGGTCGTCGCCGCCCGGCTGCACCCGGGCGCCCGCCGGGCCGCCGCGACCCTCTACATCGGCACGAAGCCCAAGCCGATTGAAACCTAACCGCGAATGGGCGCGAATTCATACGAATCCAGTCCACTCAGACTCAGCAGTTTAACCACGGATTAACACGGATTAACACGGATTGGATCCAAGACCGATGGTTTGAATCCGTGTCTATCCGTGTTCATCCGTGGTTAAGACGGATCGATGCCTTGAATCCATTCGTGTGAATTCGTGCCCATTCGTGGGCGATGATTCCTGGATCCGGCTTCAGTACTCGAACTTTTCTCCTTCGAGCCGAGGCGTGGAGGTCGGCAACGTGCGGACCGGCAGGGCCTGCTCGAAGGCGTAGCCGAGGGCGAGCAGACGAGCCTCGCTGAAGGCGGGGCCGATAAAGGACAGCGCGACGGGGAGACGGGGATTGCTGGTGAGGCCGGCCGGCACGATGAGGTCGGGCCAGCCGGTGATGTTCGCCAGGTGGGTGGCCGAGCCATTGCTGCTGCCGCCGGTGGTCGTGCCCTCGGGCGGTGCCTTGATCAAGGCGGCCGGACGGATGGAGGTAGGGGCGATGAAGGCGTCGAGTTTTTCCGTCGCGATGAACCACTCGAGATTGTCCCGCACGATTTTCGCACCGTCGGTCAGCGCGCTCTGATACGGACCGTCCTCGAGCGTGCCGGCCTTGGCTTCCCGCTTGTAGGCGTCGAGCCGGTTCTGGTTGCGCACCCAGCCCTCGGGCGTGGGGTCCTTGATCTTATCGGCCAGTTCAATCAGTTGGGCGTGCGTCTTCGGCAGGTCCTCGCGGGGCAGGGAGCCGAGGTAGTCCTCGATCTGGAAGCGAAATTCGGGATCGCGAATCGCCAGGTAAAGGCCGCTGTTCAGGCCGATGACGAAGCGCGGGAGGGTGATCTCAACGACTTCGGCGCCCTGGGCGCGGAGCACGGCGACGGCGGTCTCGATGATGGCGTCGACGCCCGGGTCGCCCTTCATATAGTCGCGGAGCAACCCCAGCCGGGCGCCCCTGAGTGCGCCGGGCTTGAGGGCGTCGGTGTAGTTGATCGACGTGGTGGGGGCCTCCTTGGTTGCGGGATCCCGTGGGTCGGGCCCGGCCATGACGGTGAGGGCGGCGGCGAGGTCGGCGACGTTGCGGGCCATCGGGCCCACGGTGTCGAGCGAGAGCGAAAGCGGGATGATGCCGCCGCGACCAGTGAGTCCCATGGTGGGCTTGAGTCCGGCGATCCCGTTGGCGGAGGAAGGGCCGCGGATCGAGCCTCCGGTGTCGGTGCCGAGCGCGAAGACCGCGAAGCCCGCGGCGATGCCGGCGCCGCTCCCACCGCTGGAGCCGCTGGGTGAGCGGTCGAGCGCGTGGGGATTGAGCATCTGGCCGCCGAGCGTCGAGAGCGCGGCGCCGCTCGCGAATTCGCTCATGTTGGCCTTGCCGATAATGACGCAGCCCGCGGCGCGCAGGCGCCGGGTCTGCTCGGCATCCTCGGCCGGCATCGCATCGCGCAGGGCGTAGAAGCCCGCGGTCGTTGGCAGGCCGACCATGTCGAGATTGTCCTTGAGCAGAATCGGGATGCCATGGAGCGGCCCGCGCGGTCCCTTCGCCTTGCGCTCGGCGTCGAGGGCGCGGGCTTCTTCGAGTGCATTCGGGTTGAGCACCATGACGGCCCGCAGCGACGGACCTTGCTTATCGTAGGCCTCGATCCGCGCGAGGTAGAGTTGGGTGAGCTTCTCAGAGGTCAGCGCACCGGCATCGAAGGCGGCGTTGATCTCGGCAATCGAGGCCGAGGTCAGATCAAACGTGGCGGCGCGGAGTGTGCCCGAGACGAGGGCGAGCAGAACGACGAGGAAGCGCGGCAGGAAGTGACGGAGGAGCATGGGGTGGGGGGCGTTGAGAGCGGGATGAATGCAGGGATCGTGCCGAATGCGGCGGCAGGCGGGAGAGCAGAGCGGCGTCGACAAGGATCGGGGGAAGCCAAAGTTCTCAGCATACGCCCGCTGCTCATCCGGGCAATTCGTTATGGGCTGATCGGATTTGGCGCCCTCACGGTCGTTTCGGCTGCGGTGAATATCGTGGGGGCGCAGATGCTGATTGAAGTCTTGGATGAGGCGCAACTTGGGTTCACGAGGAATGAGTTCATCCTCGGGTACATGGGCCCGGCTGTGCTCGGCGGGGTGATGATGGTTGGCGGCGCGCTTTGGCGCCGCAAGGGCTGAGTTTCCGGTGGCCTAGCCTCGGGCTGAGACGGCACCCTCGGCGTGCAGGCGATGGGTACGTTGAATTCACCTTGCCGAAACATTCTTGCGCTGGCCGGGGGGATCGCTGTCTGCCTGAGTGGGTCCATGAGCCTACCCCTGCTTTCGCGACGTGGTGCCATGGGCCGTTTGGGTCTGCTGCTAGCAGCGGGTCTGTGGCCCGGTGTTCGGCTGGCTGGCCAGGCCCGCTCGGGCGGCACCACCTTTGTCGTGATCAACGACCTGCACCACGACAACGCGGCGGAGTGTGATCCGTGGTTCGAGGCGTTGTTCCGTCAGATTGCCACGCGGCACTCCGAGGCGGTTGCTTGTCTCGCGCTGGGTGATCTCGCCAACCGCGGCCGTCCGGAATCGCTCAGCGCCCTTGCGCGGCTGGCGGCCGCCCGTCTGCCGATGCCCTTCCTGCCGGTGCCCGGTAATCACGATCAGGATGTCGAGCGCACGACGCGGATCTACCTCGAGGCGTTTCCGGGACGGCTCAATTACGTCGAGCGGTTCGGCGACTGGCAGTTCGTCCTCGTTGACACGACCCAGGGGGCAGACTGGGCCGACACGGCCATCTCGGACCAGACGCTGGCCTGGCTTGATGCGACGCTGCCCTCGCTCGACCCGGCCCGGCCGACGGTGTTGGGCTCTCACTTTCCGCTCTCAAATGTCGCCAAGATGTGTCCCCTCAACGCGGACGACCTGCTGCGTCGCTTCCTGCCTTTTAATCTGCGGGGCGTCTTTGCGGGCCATTATCACGCCCAGACCGTGCGGCAGCGCGAGCGATTCGACCTCGTGACCAACGTCTGCTGCGGCCGGGCCACCGGCAATCACGACGGTTCCGAGCGCAAGGGCTACTTCGTGGTGCGCGCGAGCGCATCGAACGCGCTTGAACGCGAGTTTGTCCCGTTCGCCGGCCCGGCCTGATCCCTGCCCCGAGGGCGTGGAACGACTTGCTAGAGCTAGCTCCGCGCGGCAAATTCCGCGGCGAGGATCACGGTGTTGGCATGGAGCCGCGCCGTGTGCTCGGGATCGCGGTTATAGCCCCCGCCGTAGAGGAGAACCAAGGGCACTCCCAGGACGGTTACCTGCTCGAGGACATGCCGGTCGCGGGCCTTCAGGTCGGCATCGGTCAGCTGCATCTGACCGAAGCGATCGTTGACGTGCGGATCGGCGCCGCTGATCCAAAAAACAAAGTCCGGGGCGGCTTCGTCGAGGGCCGGAGCAAGGGTGGCTTCCAATTGCTCGAGGTAGTCGGTGCCGTGGACGTTGCGGGGGAGCTCCACATCAAGATCACCGGGGGTCTTGACCGCGGGGTAGTTGCGACCGACGTGAATGGAGTAGGTGAACACGCGGTCGTCACCCGCGAAAAGGCCATGGGTACCGTTGCCCTGATGGGCGTCGGTGTCGATCACGGCATAGCGGTGACCGGGCTCCCGCGCCTCGAGCTCGCGAATCGCGATGGCCACGTCGTTGAGCACGCAATAGCCCAGGCCGCGATCGGCGAAGGCATGGTGGGTTCCGCCGGCGAGATTGCAGGCGATCCCCTCTTCCA
>CAMAXB010000209.1 GCA_945862035.1 Opitutus sp. GAS368 | reverse complement strand
TGCCATGAACGTGACCTTGAAATCCGTCCCCAAAAAACTGCACGCCTGCCTGAAGGAAGCGGCCAAGCGGAACGGTCGCAGCCTCAACACGGAGGCGATTGCCGCGCTGGAGAGGCAGTACCTGCCGACGCGACTCGATCCCCAGGTCTTCCTCGCCGACCTGCGCAACCTGCGTGATCGCTCGCTCGTGGGTCCGCCGCTGAGTCCGGCGGAACTTAAGGCGGCGATCCACGAAGACCGGGCATGATTGTCGCGGATTGTACCGTCTTCACGCGGCTCATTCTCCGGGCGGAGGATCCCGGGGCAGTCGATACCCTCTTCGCGGCCGACCCAAGCTGGATCAGTCCCGATCTATGGGCGGCCGAGTTCGCGAGTGTGCTGCGCAAGTACGAGAAGGCGGGACGCCTGGCGCCGGCATTCACGCCCCTGCTCGTGCGCAAGGCGGAGGAACTGTTTGCCGACGCCACGTTTCACCTCCCCCTGACGCGCGTCCTCGAGACCGCGCGGCGAACCGGGTGTTCGACTTACGACAGCCACTACATCGCTTTGGCCGAGGACCTCGGGCTGAAACTCTACACCTTTGACGCCGAGATCCTCCGCCGCTGCCCCCGGCTAGCCCGCCGCCCGTAGGCCTTTTCACAGACAGAAGTGGACCACGGAATACACGGAACACACCGAAATCGATCCGCCTCAAAACTCTGATCCCTGATTGGTTTCCGTGGATTCCGTGGTTACCTTCCAAGACCATCTCCAAGCTCCGACCTTCGTGTCTCTTCGTGTTCTTCGCGGTTCCCCCTCCGAATCCGCGCACCTCCCGCGTGATCCCTGGACAACCGTTTCGGCAGCACGAGCTTTCGCGAGAGGGCCGGCGTTTTTGACGGCCATGCAGACCGTAGACTGAAGGGTGTGCTGAAACCATGGTGCCTCAGGTCGAACGCGCCGTTGTCGAGGTCCTCGTCCGCGAACATGTCGGTGACGTCCGTGAACAGTTGGGCGATCGGCGAAAAGTCGCCCTCGGGGTAGATCCGTTCGGACGTACTCCGCACGAAGGTAGCCACGGCAATCGGGTCTTTGGTGTCGATCAAGGGAAACATGAGGTGCTTCACGCCGCAGCCCGGCCTGAACGGCGATATGAGGGATAGTTATTGGCAGGAGGGGCTCGCTCGCCCATTTTCGATGCCGATTCGCGTCATTGAGCTGATGATCATTGGACTTACGGGTGGCATGGGCTGCGGCAAATCGACTGCGGCCCGACTCTTTTCTGACCGCGGTTTCCGCCGTCTCGACTCTGACCAGGTGGTCCGGGACGAGGTGTTGACGGATCCCGCCGTGGTGGCGGCCCTCCGTGCCCAGTGGGGCGAGGCCGTTGCACCCGGTGGGGTGGTGGACCGCCAGGTGGTTGCGGACCGGGCCTTTGCGGACGACGCCGCCCGGCTCTGGCTGGAGTCGGTCATCCACCCCCGGGTCTATGCCCGCTGGCGGCAGGTCCTGGCGGAATCGCCTGGGGCATCATGGGTCTTCGAGGTCCCGCTGCTCTTCGAGCAGGGGCTGGAGAATTGGTTTGATTTCATCGTTTGCGTGACCACATCCTCCGCCCAGCAGATTGCCCGGTTGGAGGAGCGCGGTATTTCTCAAGCGCTCGCCAGGCAGCGAATTTCCAAGCAATTGCCCTTGGCCCAGAAAGTTGAGCAAGCCGACTACGTGCTGTTAAACGACGGATCCGTGGAGTTCCTCCGCGCCCAAGTGGATCGGCTGCTGGCGGCCCCGGTGTTTGCGGCGGTTCGCTGAACCCTGCCCCTCGAAGCCGGTCAATCCGGCTGACCAAACCTTTACCATGGAAGATTCCGATACCTCCGGCGCGTCCGCGTCCAAATCAGGGGCCAAAGCCCGCAAGCCAGCCGCGAAGCGCGCAGTGACGACTCGCACCAAGGCACCCAAGAAGACGACCTCGCGGGCCAAGTCCGCGAGCGCGGCCGCTGCGGCCGCTCCCGAGCTCGCCTTCGAAGCCGCCCCGCCGCCGCCCCCGCTGCGCGCCCCCGATCCGGAGCCGATCCGGGAGGCTGCGCCCCCGCCGCCCTCGGAAGTCAGGGAAACACGCGAAGTCTTTACGCCGCGCGGCCGTGACGAGGCACCCGCCCCGGAATCGCCCGCGGAATCCTCGGGCGATTCCCCCGATGGGCGTTCGGGTCAGGACGACGGCGCGTCCGGTTCGTCGGATGACAACCGTGGCGGTCAGGGCCAGAGCAGCGGCCAAGGCCATGGCCAGAACGGCGGCCAGGGCCAGGGTGGCCCCGCCGGCTCGGATCGTGATCCTTGGTGGAAGCGCAAGAAGGACAAGAAGCGCCAGAAGTGGATGGACAAGCAGCAGAGCCGCGGTGGCGGCGGCGGCGGCGGTGGAGGGGGTGGGGGCGGGCATCCGCACCACAACGAGCCGCGCCATCCGCCCCAGCCCCCTCCGCCCAATCTGGTGCCGGCCCGCATCGGCGATCTGCCCGATCCCGCCCGTTTCCAGGATTTCGCGGCGCTCGACGCGCTCGCGGCCACGTTCACTGGCGAGCCCCTCTTCCTCGATGAGCTCTACGGCTGCACGCTCGCCGAGCTCAACGCCCGGGCCCGTCAGGCCAATGTGAAGATCGAAGGCGTACCCAATCGCCTGCAGCTGCTCGAGATGATCTTCAAGCACGCCGAGGCGACCCAGCGCCTGATCATCGACCGCGGCTACATCGACCTGACCGACCGCGGCCATGGTTTCATCGTGCACGAGCACGTGAACTACCGGCTGTATCCGGAGGACGCCTACCTGCCGGAGTCGCTCGTCAACCGCTACGGCCTCAAGCGCGGCCACCAGGTCGAGGTCGTCGTCGTGGCCCCGCAGGGCGGTGACCGCTGCCCGGCCGTGATCGCGGTGCGTTCCGTCATGGGCGGCGCTCCGGACGAGATCTCCAAGGTGATCCCCTTCGAGGAGCTCGTCCCGTACTATCCCCTCAAGCGAATCCTGCTCGAGGCGACGGAGATCCACAAGGACATCTCCATGCGCTCGGTCGACCTGCTCACGCCGGTCGGCTTCGGCCAGCGCGGCCTGATCGTCGCGCCGCCGCGCACCGGCAAGACCGTCCTCCTGCAGAACATCGCCAACTCGATCTCGCATAATTTCCCGGAGGTGAAGCTAATCCTCCTCCTGATCGACGAGCGCCCGGAGGAAGTGACCGATTTCAAGCGCCACACTAAGGGCGAGGTGGTCTCGTCGACCTTTGATGAGGCTCCTGAGAGCCATGTCCACGCGGCCGAGATGGTCTGCGAGAAGGCCCGCCGCATGGTGGAGCAGGGGCAGCACGTCGTCATCCTGCTCGACTCGATCACCCGTCTTGCCCGCGCCTACAACGCGCTCGCGTCCAACTCGGGCAAGATCATGTCGGGCGGCGTCGAGGCGACCGCGCTACAGAAGCCCAAGCGCTTCTTCGGCTCGGCCCGCAACATCGAGGGCGGCGGCAGCATCACGATCCTGGGCACCGCCCTGATCGACACCGGCTCGCGCATGGACGAGGTCATCTTCGAGGAGTTCAAGGGCACCGGCAACATGGAGCTCCACCTCGACCGCGGCCTCTCCGACAAGCGGATCTTCCCCGCGATCAACATTGATCGCTCCGGCACCCGCAAGGAAGAGCTCATCTATCACCCTGAGGAAATGCTCCGCGTCTACGGCCTGCGCCGCGCGATGCAGGGCATCCCGCCGGTCGAGGCGATGGAGATGTTCATCCAGCGGCTCAAGAAGACCAAGTCGAACGCCGAGTTCCTCATGAGTCTGAACCGGTAAGTGGACCGCCCGTCACCGGAAAAGACCCCGACCCCGTGAGCCCCGCGCCCGAATCCCCGCTCCCGCCTTCCGGCGCAGCGGCGGAGGAGGCGCGCTTCGGCCTGGGGCAGGTCGATCTGCGGATGCTCCGCGTGCCGGCGGAGATTCTTGCGCTCGTTCCCGCGGACTTCGCGCTGCAGCACCGCGTACTCCCGCTGGGTTGGACGGAAGGCGGCGGTTTGCGCGTGGCCGTAGCGGACCCACTGGCGACGGAGGGGGTGGACGCCCTCGCGCTCCGGCTGGGTTGCGCGGTGGAGTCGGTGCTGGCGGCGCCGGCCGACCTTGGCGAAGCGCTCCGCCGCAGCTACGAGAACGCGCCCGCGGCTGCGTCCGGCCCGCAGGCGGCGGTGGCCTGGGTCGACGGTCTGCTGCGCGAAGCGCTCGACCGGCGCGCGTCGGATATTCATGTGGAGCCCATGTCGGGTCGTACGCAGGTGCGCTACCGCATCGACGGCGTCCTGCAGGATGGCCCGCCGGTGCCCCCGCCGCTGAGGCTCGCGGTGGGTTCGCGGCTCAAAATTCTGGCGGGGCTTTCGATTGACGAGAAGCGTGTGCCGCAGGACGGGCACCTGCCGTTTTCCGCCGCGGGTCGCAGCGTCGACCTGCGCGTCTCGACCCTGCCCTCGCTTCACGGGGAGAGCCTGGCGCTGCGCGTGCTCGATCGGGCCGACCGGCCCGCGGTCGATACGCTCGGACTGACCCCTGATCAGCGACGAAGCCTCGGCGAGCTGCTGGCCCGTCCGGACGGTTTGGTTCTGGTGACCGGCCCGACCGGCTCAGGCAAGACGACCACGCTCTACGCCTGCCTGAACCACTTGAGCGGCCCGGACCGCAAGATCCTGACGGTGGAGGACCCGATTGAGAGCCCGCTAACGGGCGTAAATCAGGTGATGGTGCGGCCCGATGCGGGCATGAGCTTTGCGCAGGCGCTGCGTGCGATGCTGCGGCAGTCGCCGAATGTGATCATGGTGGGGGAGATTCGGGATGCGGAGACGGCGGAGGTCGCGCTGCAGGCTGCGCTCACGGGGCACCTCGTCTTTTCAACCCTGCATACCGAGGATGCCCCCGGGGCGGTGGCGCGGCTCGCCGACCTTGGGCTCCGCGCGAACCTGCTGGCGAGTGCGCTGCGCGGCGTCGTGGCGCAACGCCTCGTGCGGACCGTGTGCAGCCATTGCTCAGTCCTAGCGGGCCCCGTGGCGCATGAGCGAAGGCTGATCGCACGCTACACCGATCTGCCCATGGACGGTTGGCGCCGCGGGACCGGGTGCACCGCCTGCAACGGCACGGGCTATCGCGGGCGGGCGGGTTTGTTTGAGTTTCTGCCGGTGGACGAGGCCGTCGGCGCCGAGATCGCGGCGGGCCCGGGCGCGCGACGTCTGCGCGCCTGCGCCCGGACCCTTGGCTGGCGATCCCTGCGTGAAGACGGCATCCGCAAAGCAGCCTCCGGGCTAACAACCCTTGAGGAAATCTTTTCCGTGACCCCTGACGACCCTTCCTGATTTTCAACGCCCCGACCTGACGCCTCTGAGCTACGAACTGAACGACCTGCTGGAACGGGTGGTCGACCAGAACGCCTCCGACCTGCACTGCCAGATGGGCCAGCCGCCCACGCTGCGCCTGAGCGGAAGCATGGTCCCGATCGAGGGGCCTGACTTCACCGCGGCGGTCGCATCGCCGCCTGCGAGATCATGGTCACTACGACCTGGATCGCCTCCCTGATTCGCGAGAACAAGACCTTCCGGAGCAGCGCGGAGTGGCAGACCAGCGCGGCGCTGCGTATTATACTGATGGATACGAAGCTGCTAAGCCTGGTGAGCCGCGAACGCGTCT
>CAMAXB010000208.1 GCA_945862035.1 Opitutus sp. GAS368 | reverse complement strand
TCCCGCTCAAGCTCCTCGGACCAGGTCGGGCGCAGCAGACGGAAGACCTCGGTCACCGTTTCAACGCGTCCCGTGCCGGCCTCGGTCAGTTCGCAAGTGAAGGTGACCACGAAGAGATCCGCAACGCCGGCCGGCTCGATCTCGGCCCGCCAGCGGACGCGGCGTCCGTCCGTGCCCTCAAAATCGCCGCCCTCCTCCGCCCGCTCGCGATCCGCCTCCGCCGCAAGGGCGGCGCGGGCAAAGCGCAGATCCTCGTCCACCTGGCCCGCTCGCGCCACGGCGGCGTAGCTGGTGAGCACGTTGACGTAGGCGGAGCCGAGCACGACCGCGGCGAGCGCAAAGATGGAGAGCGCGACGAGGACCTCGAGGAGAGTGAACCCAGAGGGGATTTTGGAATTTCGATTTTGGAATTTCGATTTCCGGAGTTCGGAGGTGGCCAACGACTCATGGTCCATGGGTAATGACCAATGACGATCCCGCCCGGAATGTGGCGGTCGATTCGGAACCATTGGGCATTGGTCACTGTTCATTGGTCATTGCGCCGGCAACGCCGGTGCGCAGGTCCACGGGTCGATGGCGAGGGTGCGGGCGGGGCCGCCGGTGGCGATCTGGACGCGGAAGGGGGAACAGGTGCCATCCGCGTAGAACGTGACGGCAGGGATGGTGCGCGTGTCGACGAGCGAGCCCGCGATGAGGACGAGGCCGGCGCCTGAGGGATTCGAGGCCGGGAGAAAATCGACCTTCACCTCGCCGGCCGGAACCGGGAAGCGCAGCTCGCTGCCTGCGGTGGTGGCGACGAAGGCGCGCTCCCGGGCGTCGTAGCGGAGCGACACAGCACGTTCCTGCTGCAGCGCCTGGCGCCTCGCATTGGCGGCAGCCTCCCAAAAAACCGCCTCGACGGTCACGGGACGGTCCGCGAGCAGGCGCGCGGAGCCGCCGACCAATACCCCGGCCAGCAGACCGATCAGGCCGATGACGAGGAGAATCTCCAGCAGCGTGAATGCACGCTGCTGGAATGACCAATGACCAATGTCCAATGTCCAATGACGATCCCGTCCAGAAGGTGGCGGTCGATTCCGAACCATTGGGCCTTGGTCATTGAGCATTGGTCATTGCCCCGGCGCTCTGCGCCGGAGCCTACCAATTACCGATGTCGTCGGCGGAGTCTTCCTTGCGGTCAACGCCCTTGGAGAAGAGGTCGTAGCTGCCCTTGTTCTTTACGCCCGGGTAGCGGTAGACGTAGGGCTCGCCCCATGGGTCGACGGGGGCACGGCCGCCCGGCGATTCGATGTAGGGACCGCGCCAGCGGTCGGCCCGGTTGGCCGGAGCGGAAAGGAGAGCACCCAGGCCCTCGGCCGTGTTCGGATAGTCGCCGAGGTCGAGGCGATAAGCGGTGAGGGGCGTCTTCAGGCTCGAATTGACGAAAAGGCGCGCGACGTCCTCCTGCTTGCCGCCGAAGATCCCTCCAACCTTGGTCACGGCCAGCCCGACGAGCAGGCCCATGATGGCCAGCACGACGAGGATTTCGAGCAGGGTGAAGGCCGACCGATACGACCGACGCGAAGCACGGGAAACGGAAGAGAGGCGCATAGGAAGGGAGATAATCCCCCCCGCGGCGTTGTCGAGCGCAGGGGGGCTTGCTCAAGTATGACGGCAAGCAGGCGAAAAGGTTTCCGACCCGCCAAATCACAAGTCCTCTCCGACCCATCGGTCCTATCCGACGAATGGGACCTCTCCTCCAGCGGCAGCGGTCGCGGAGGCCGGGGCCGACCGGGACTCCAACTCACCGCAGGCCTGCAGGGTCGACGCGTGACCCGCGTCAGATTCGTCTCCTCTTTCAACGCGAGCCTGATTCTATTCGCGAGCCCCCTCCCCTGCCCGGATCGAGCCTGACCAATCCACCTGCCCGCCATGATCCGCAAAGCCTTCCTCATGCACGTCCAAGCAGGCCGGGAGCAGGAATACGCGGAACGCCACTCCCCCATCTTCGCCGACCTCGAGGAGGTCCTGAAAAGTCATGGCGTTCACAATTACTCCATCTTCCTCGATCCGGCGACGAGGGCCCTCTTTGCCTATGTTGAGGTCGAGGACGAGGCGCGTTGGGCCGCGATCGCCCAGACCGAGGCCTGCCGACGATGGTGGGCCTTCATGAAGGACGTGATGCCCGTAAATCCGGATAACAGCCCGGTCTCGAGGGAATTACGCGAGGTCTTTCATCTGGCCTGAATGGGGATCATGGCAGCTGCAAAGAGCGACGGGGAGCATTGGAAGGGCCCGCTATCCGGTTCCTGGGCAATGAGGCGCCTCTCGTTTCATCCCTCACGCGCACCAGTTTGGTCGGATTCGTCAGGTCCCTCTCTGGTTCCTCGTAACAATCGCGCCATATTCGGCCGCGGCGCTCACTCCAGGAATTCAAGGGCACGCCGTAAAGTAAGTCCGTTCAGCTTTACGCGGTCCCTTTAACGAGCCTCGCGTCACCACCGGATCGGACCCGGGGTCACCGCGGCCGGTCAGTCCGATCCCAATCCGACCTCGCGCAGAGGCGCAGAGCCACCGAGAAGGGCCGATCGGAGCCGTTTTTCTCCGAGACTCTGCGGCTCCGCGTTTCTACGCGGCCTCGGCCTGCACCGGCCGACTATCGGATTGTAAGCCCTTTCGGCCTGCGCGACGCTGGCCCATGAGCAACTCAACAGACGCCCCCTGGCAGGAACGTTTCGGGTTCACCACCTGCGCCGCCTCGGCCATCGCGAAGAAGATCCCGGCCCGCGCCCACGGCGTGGCCGTGATCTCGGAAACGACGGCTACGGGGGAGAAGGCCTGGCTGGTGATCGAATCGCGCTCCAATCCATTGCGGGCCCAATGCCTCAAGCGCCTTGAGACCGCCAAGCTGCCTCCGCTGGCCTCGCTCACGGTGTCCTTCCTTGCCGCCCCCCTCGCCGACAAGACGCCCGAGACCCTCGCGTCCGTCTGTCGCGACCAGGTCATCCTTGCCAGCCAGCTCCGCCGCGAGCTGCGCCCAGCCATGCGTTGACCCTGCATCACCCGCCCTTCCGGGCGCCATCGGGCCGGCTCTCGCGTTTCAGGCATCGCGTCGGGGCGGCGCAATGGCGTTGCGTGACGATCCGAAGCCCCGCCATGCTCCAAAACTGAACTGCCTCGAGCAGTTTTGTCCTCACGCCGAGTTCCCGCCCCATGCCCCCGCTTCTACGCCTCGCGCAGCTAGCCATGATCGCCCTTGCCAGCGTTGCGTTCTCCGGGTGCTCCACCCCCGGATCCCCGGCCGGCGCCACCAGCGCGGTCCCCGTGGCATGGGTCGCCGGCAGGCACGTCGTTCTCAGCCCCACCGAAATTGCCCGCATCCGCCCCCGCCTTGCCCCTCTGATGGAGCAACGGGGACTGGTCCTCGTCACGGATCTGGCCTCGGCGGACTACCTGCTCACCATCCGCTACGAGCCCGACCCTGCCGATGCGGAGAACACGACGATCCACGTCGTCAGCCTGTCGGAAAACCGGCTCCGGTCCCTGCGCGCCATGGGTGCAAGCTCGATGGACAACTCGGTGGACGCCAGCCGCCCCGCCGCCTCCAGCTTCCCCGGCGGCATTGGCAGCTCCGATCCCTCCAGCTCCCGCTAGGAGTCCTCGCATCCACGGGCGTCAGGGGCACCCGCGGCGGTCGTAGAACCGCAGGGTACCGAGCCTCACCCTAGATCCCGATCCCTCCTGGTTTTCTGTGCGCCGCTGCGCGGTCTCTCCGACCGGCAGTCAATCGGCGTCCGGGCGCCTGACGCCATCACGAAGAGGGCCACGCCTCTGAGCCCAACCCGCGTTACGCCTTCACCAGCTCGCGCCGGCCGCTCTTCGCCGCGGCGTAGATCGCCTCGACGATGCACATGTCCCGCCGTCCCAGCGCGGCCGGGGTCGGCAGCGGGGTGCCTTCGATCAGGCTCCGCGCAATCAGGTCGAGGTGCTTCGCCTGCTGGCGCAGCGGCGGGTACATCATCAGACCCTTGCTCGTCGCGCCGCGCAGGTTCCGGTAACTGAAGGCGGGCGCCATCTCGAACCAGCCCCGCTCCGCGTCCGCCCGAAAATGGCCGCTGCCGCGCTCATAGCTCGTGCTGCCCGTGCAGACCGCCCCGTTGGCAAACTCCAGCGTGTAGTTGAGCGTTTCCTCAACGTCGGTGAAGAACTCCGGCCTCAGCTTGGGCTCCTCCTTGGCCGTGACCGCGATCGGCGCCGCGCCCGCCGCCATGCAGGCGGCATGCAGGGAATAGACCCCCATGTCCATGAGCGGTCCTCCGCCCGCCAACGCCGCGATCGCGCGCCAGGGCTTCACGCCATCGCGCGGATTGAGCCTGAAGCCGTTGGATGTGACGATCTTCTTGAACGGGCCAAACTCGTTCTCGCGCTCGAGACGCATGAGTTCCTGGTGATGCGGGTCGGCGTGCAGGCGATAGCCGATGGTGAGCGCCCGCTTCGCCGTGCCGCTCGCCGCGATCATCTGGTCGCACTCGGCGACGGACATGGCCATGGGCTTCTCACAAATGACGTGCTTGCCCGCCTGCAACGCGCGGATCGTCTGCTCGGCATGGAGCGCGACAGGTGTGACGATATAGACAATGTCGATGTCCGGATTGTCCGCGATGCGATCCATCGTCGCGTAATCGTAGACACTCGTCGTCGGAAAACCGAAGTCCTGCGCCCACTTCTCGCCCTTGGCCCGCGTGCCCGTGACCACACCCGCGAGGCGGACAAACTCCGTCTCGCGCAACGCTGGTCCGAGCTCGCCCGTCGAGTAGTTGCCGAGTCCAACCAGCGCGAGGCCAAGCCTGCGACCGGGCGTCGCCGTGGCGCCGCGCAGAGAGGACCAAGGAGCCGCCAGCACGGCCGCGCCGAGCGAAAGCTGACCGAGAAAAGTGCGGCGCGGGACCAGGCCAAGGCGGGGTGACTTCATGGGACGAAGGGGTCCCGACCACCGTGTGCAAGCCCCCGCCAGAGGCAAGTCAAGGCTAGGTCCCACTTAACCAACGGAAGGCGTCACCACCGCGGTGGGAACCTTAAGGGGGCTCCTTGCCGAGTCTGGTCAGGTAGGGCGCTAGCTCAGGTCCGATCGTCTCCCTCCTCCGGAACCGGGCTCAGCGAGCCCGGCTACAGGGGAAACGATCGGATTGGCCCGATGCGGATTTTTCAGATTCGAGCCGATTCGCGGGATTCGCGGGCAACTCAGCCTCCGGCTCAGGCGAGGTCCACGCGATCGGCGTTCATCACCTTGTTCCAGGCGGCGATGAAGTCGCGGACGAACTTCGGCTGGGCGTCGCTCTCGGCATAGACCTCGGCGAGCGCGCGGAGCTGGGAGTTGGAACCGAACACGAGGTCGACGCGGGTGGCGGTCCACTTTACGTCGCCCGTCGCGCGGTCGCACAGCTCGAAGAGCTCCTCGGACGGCGACGTTGCCTTCACGACATGGGCCAGGTCGAGGAGGTTGACGAAGAAGTCGTTGGTGAGCGTCTCGGGGCGCGACGTGAACACGCCGTGCTGGGCCTTGCCATGGTTGGCGTTGAGGACGCGCAGGCCGCCGACGAGGACGGTCATCTCCGGCGCGGTCAGGCCCAGCAGCTGGGCCTTGTCGACAAAGAGCTGTTCGGCGGGAATCGTATAGCGCGTTTTGAGGTAGTTGCGGAAACCATCGGCGGTCGGCTCGAGC
>CAMAXB010000207.1 GCA_945862035.1 Opitutus sp. GAS368 | reverse complement strand
AGCCTGGTGTGCAGCGCGCCGGGGGTGAATCCGCAGGGGACGATCATGGCGCTGGCGCGGCGGAACGCGCTGCAGTACCTGGGGAAATTGTGAGGCCTCCATGGAATTGAACACGGACACGATCATCGTCACGGGCGGGCTCGGCTGGCTGGGCCGGCGGTTCATCGAGATTCTGGTGAGCGGCCTCGCCGATCACGAGGCCCTGCGCGAGCCCCGGCGCGGGCTCGAGATCCGGGCGCTGATTCTGCCCGGGCAGGATCCGGCGCCGTTGCAGCGGATCTCGGAGCGGATCCGGATCGTGGTGGGCGATGTCCGGCAGCCCGCGGATTGCGCGCGACTGTGCGCCGGGGCGAAGGGCGCGCTGCTGTTTCACACGGCCGGCATCATTCACCCGCGGCGGGTGCGCGAGTTCTACGCCATCAACGTCCAGGGAACGGAGAATCTCCTCGGGGCGGCGCAACAGGCCGGCGTGCGGCGGGCCGTGGCGGTCTCGTCCAACTCGCCCTGCGGCAACAACCCGCATCCGGATCATCTCTTCGACGAGCATTCACCCTATCGCCCGTACATGCATTACGGCCGTTCGAAGATGCGGATGGAGCAGGCCGTCGCGCAGCCGCACGGCGAACTCGAGACCGTGATCATCCGCGCGCCCTGGTTCTACGGGACGAACCAGCCGGCGCGGCAGACGCTGTTCTTCGCCATGGTCCGGGATGGCAAGGCGCCGATCGTCGGGGACGGCACCAATCTGCGCTCGATGAGTTACCTCGATAATCTCAGCCAGGGAATGCTGCTCGCCGGGATGTCTCCGCGGGCCGCGGGACAGATGTACTGGATCGCCGATCGCCGCCCGTACGCGATGACCGAGATCATCGACACGATCGAACGGCTGCTCGAGACGGAGTTCGGCCAGCGCTGCGCCCACCGGCGGTTGCGGTTGCCGGGGATCGCGAGCGAGATCGCGGGTGTGGTGGACTTCACGCTCCAGTCGGCCGGGCTTTACCATCAAAAGATCCATGTGCTCTCCGAAATGAACAAGACCATCGCCTGCTCGATCGCGCGGGCGGAACGCGAGCTCGGTTACCGACCGGCCGTCGAGCTCGAGGAGGGCATGCGGCGGTCGTTGCGGTGGTGTGCGGATCAGGGGATCCGGTTTTGATTATGGCACCGGTGCTCATCACGGGCGGCTCGGGCTATTTCGGGGCGCTGCTCCGCGATCGGCTCGTGGCCCGCGGGCAGGTGGTCCGCGTCTTCGACCGGGTGGATGCCACCGATCGCGCGGCCGGAGTGGAGTTCGTGCGCGGCGACATCCGCGATCCCGACGCGGTGGCGGCGGCGTGCACCGGCTGCGGCGTCGTCCACCATTGCGTGGCGCAAGTGCCGCTGGCGAAGGATCGACAGCTCTTCCACACCGTGAATGTCGACGGCACTGCGAACCTGCTGCGCGCGGCGCGGGCGGGCAGGGTGGGCAAGGTGATCTATGTGTCGTCGAGCGCGGTTTTCGGCGTGCCGCGAAGCAACCCGGTGACGGAGGACACCCCTCCGGTTCCCGGCGAGGCCTATGGCCGGGCGAAGCTCGCGGGGGAGCAGCTTTGCCGGGAGGAGGCGGCGCGCGGGCTCGACGTGACGATCATTCGCCCCCGGACGATCCTCGGCCACGGCCGGCTGGGAATCTTCCAAATTCTGTTCGAGTGGATCCGGACCGGTTACAACGTGCCGGTGCTCGGCGACGGGGCGAACGTGTATCAGTTCGTGCACGCGGACGATCTGGCGGACGCCTGCCTGCTGGCCGCGGGGCGCCCCGGAGCGACGATCTACAACTGTGGCACCGATCGCTTCGGCACGATGCGGGCGGCCCTCGAGGCGCTGTGCGCCCATGCGGGCACGGGGTCGAAGGTGAAACGGGTTCCGATGGCACCGGCGGTCTGGGCGATGCATGCGACCAGCGCGCTCGGCCTGTCCCCGCTCGGCGCGTACCATGCGATGATGTACGGCCGGTCGATGTTCTTCGATTCCGCAAAAGCCCGGACCGAACTCGGCTGGCGGCCGCGATTCTCGAACGAGGAGATGCTCATCCAGAGTTACCACTGGTATGTGGCCAATCGCGACGCGATCCTGCGCGAGCACGAGGCCTCGCACCATCGTTCGCCGGTGAAGCAGGGCGTGCTCGGGCTGGTGAAACGGTTGCTCTAGGTGGAGCGGGGCTGGCGTGCCACGGGTCTCCTGACCCGTGAAGAGGATGAGCAAGGTGATACGGTTTTCACGGTTCGGGAGACCCGTGCCACGGGGGAAGGTCGAGTACTGGGAACTTGCCGCCAACTCGGATCACTGTCTCCTGTCCGTGATGCTTTCTGCGCCCCGGACCCTGACGTTTGCCGGCTGCTGCCTGGCCATCGTGGTCGGGCTGGCGCCGTCGATTCCTGTCCACGCGGCGGCACCCAGCGGGACGAACCTCGCCCCGGCGCCGGCGCAGGTCTTTCAGAAGTACTGCCTCGAGTGTCATGGGAACGCAGACCCCGAGGCTGGGCTCAGCGTCGAAAAGCTGCTGGCGCAGCCGTCCGTGGGTCCCGACTGGGAGAACTGGGAGAAAGTCGCGGAGATGATCGAAACGGCCGAGATGCCGCCGACGGATGCGACGGCGTTTCCCAGTGACGCGGAGCGGAAGCTGGCCACCGATTGGATCCGGTCGTCGCTGAAGACCTATGAGCGCGAGCACGCCGGCGAGCCGGGGCGCGTCACGGTCCGGCGGCTGACGAGCGGCGAATATGCCTATGCCGTCCGCGATCTGACCGGCTTCGATCTCAAGGTCGGGATCGATGCGTCGAGCGACTCGGTCGGCGGCGAAGGGTTCACGAATTTCGGCGACGTGCAGTTCGTCCAGGATGCCAGCATCGAGCGCTACCTCGAGGCGGCGAAGCTGGTCGCCGATCATGCGGTCATTGGCTCCGGGCCGATGGAATTCTTCCTCGACCCGGGCCGGACCGGACTCGAGCTCTCGGCGCTGCATCGCATCAACCAGCTCTACGATGCAAAGGGGTTCCGCGTGGCCTCGGGCGAGGGCGGACGACCCTTCGGCCTCGAGCGCTATGGCAAGGCGCTCTACATCGCGTGGTATTACAAGCATCGCGCGGCGCTGGGCGATCCCAAGGCGACGCTGCGCGACCTCGCGGCGAAGCATGACATCACCGGAAGGTTCGCGGACCACATCTGGTCGGTGATGAACCTGCCGAACGCCGGGTATCCGACGAACGAGATGATCGCGCGGTGGAAGAAATTTCCGGCCCCGACCGCGGATCCCAAGGCCTCGATCGAGCAGGCCCGGGCGGCCTCGGACGATCTTTATAAATACCTTTCCACCTGGCCGAGCTGGTTCTTCGCGCGGGGCGATCTGGCGGCGGGCGGGGCGGGCGACGAAACGCCGATCCAGTTCGACGACTCGACGCTGAAGGCCGTGCCGACGCATCACTATGTCTATCCGCTCGGACCGCGGATGGAGCGCGGCGGGGCGGCGGCCGAGGCCGCGAAGGCGTCGAAGGCCCCGCCGGGCCCGACGAAGATTTTTCTGACCTTCGACAGTGTGAATCCCGTCGCGGGGGTGAAGCCGGTCGTGATCTGGCGGAACCCGCGGGTCATTACGCGGGCGGCTCCGCCCGAGGGGCGTGGCGGCGCGCCGGGGCCAGGGCGGGGACGCGGCCCGAATGGCCCGATTCTCTCGACGCAACCGCTGCGGACGGTGCTGCCGGCAGGCGTGGCAGCGACGCTTGGTTTCGGGGTGAGTCCCGACGGTTCTACGGTGGGTCCGGACGACTTGGCTGCGACCGGAATGGTCTCATTCGAGATTCCGCCGCCGGCGGCCACGGGCGTGACGGCGGAGCTGCAGGTCGACGCCGAACTCGGCAGCGATCGGAATGCGGTGGTGCGGGTCATGATTTCAGATCGGGCCGTGGGCACGCCACGGGGACCATCCACGCGGGTGATCATCGGCGATCCGGCGAGTGGGGGCTATAAGACCTTCCGGGACGGCATTGCCCAGTATGCCGCACTGCTGCCGCCCAATTCGCATGGCGAGGCGAACCCGGCGGATCGCGATCCGGTGCCGCTGCCATTCGACAACACCTACAACGGTGACGAGCACGATCAATTCATCCTGCGGGTGAAGTACCAGCGCACGGATCAGTTCTTCACCGCCAACCTGGTCGATGGCCCGGATCGGGCGCGCCTCAACCACGCGTGGAACGATCTCTTTGGCTCGTGGTTTTATCACGACGCGTATCTCGGCATGCTGACGGAGCACTACGGGATCGAGTTGAAGAGCCCGCGGATCCAGGATCTCACCGACGCGGAGCTGGCGACCTTGCCGGAGGAGGCGCGACCGTACTTCACGCCGCTGCGGACGCACTACTACGAGGTCATCAAGGCGATGAAGGCGGCGGAGCCGGGGCACCTCGGGGATGTCCTTGCGTTCGCGAGCCGCGCCTGGCGGCGGCCTCTGTCGGCAGACGAGACGAAGCGGCTGAAGACGTTCTATCAGCGTTCCCGCACGGAGCACGGCCTCGATCATGACGCCGCGATTCGCGCCGTGATCGCGCGCGTCCTGGTGGCGCCGGCGTTTCTCTATCGGGTGGAGACCGTGGCGGATCGCCGCGAGCGGCCGCTGAACGGCTGGGAGCTGGCGAGCCGGTTGAGCTTTTTCCTGTGGTCGTCGATTCCCGATGAGGAATTGCGGCGCGCGGCCGCGGCGGGCGAACTGGCGAAGCCGGCGTTGCTGGCGAAGCAGGTGAAGCGGATGACGGCCGATCCCAAGGCGCGCCGGATTGGGACGGAGTTCTTTGGACAATGGCTGGGGTTCTATCACTTCGATCAGTTTCGCGGCGTCGATACCGCGCGCTTCCCGGAGTTCACGGACGACGTGAAGCAGGGAATGTATGCCGAGGCGGTCTCGACCTTCGAGTACCTCGTCCGCCAGGAGCGGCCGATGAAGGAGCTGCTCCACGCGGACTACACGTTCCTGAATGAGCCGCTCGCGAAATTCTACGGCATCACGGCACCCGTCGGATCGACGGAGGGCGTGGTGAAGGTCGACGGTGCGGGAGCCTTCAATCGCGGCGGAGCCCTGCGCCTGGGCGCGGTGCTGACGACGACCTCGGCGCCGCTGCGCACCAGCCCGGTGAAACGCGGCGACTGGCTGCTGCGCCGGATTCTCGGGACGCCAACACCGCCGCCCCCGGCGGATGCGGGCTCGCTACCGTCGGATCCGAAGGCCTTCGGTGGCCAGACGCTGCGGCAGCGGCTCGATGAACATAAGCGCAACGCGACCTGCGCGGCGTGCCATTTGAAGATCGACCCGCTGGGTTTCCCGCTCGAGGTGTTCGATGCGGTGGGGCGCACGCGGACCGCCTACGACGACGGCACGGCGGTCGACGTGACGGGTGAGTTTGCCGACAAGTCCACGATCGTCGGGGCGGACGGGCTGCTCGGTTATCTCCGCGACAAGGACGAGCAGGTGATGAAGACGCTCGCGAAGAAGATGGTTGGCTATGCGCTGGGCCGGACGGTCCTCGCCTCCGATCGGGCCCTGATCGATGAACTCGTGGCCGCCGGGGGCGAGGCGACCTTTTCGGATCTGGCGATCAAGATTGTCAGCAGCCGCCAGTTTCGGAATCGCCAGGGCCAGGAAGCTGAGCCGCCGCCGCCGAGCGTGGCGACGGTCGG
>CAMAXB010000206.1 GCA_945862035.1 Opitutus sp. GAS368 | reverse complement strand
CCCACCTTGACGCCGCGCATCGTGATCTGGGACGCCTCGGTGCGGCCGTACTGCCGCTGCGTGCCGTCGTTATCCATCGAATACGCGCCGGTGGTGAACTGCGCGGCCTGGCTCACGTCAGTGAGATTGAAGGCCTCCAGAAATTCCTTGGTGATGACCGAATAAGCCACCGGAGTATCCTTGAGCGCGGTGGCGATGCGACCGCCGGCCAGTGAACTCGCCGCCACGAAGCCGACGTCGGAATCCGCACTGACGCTAAACGGATCCAATTTTACCGTGATCTCTTCCTTCGACAGGGAGGCCGTCGGCGCCGCTTGGCCGAAAAGGGATGCAGCGCCGAGGCCGAGGCAGGCCGCAGCGACAAGGATGACAGACTTTGCGAGGGGCAGTTTCATGGTGTGGTGATGGATCTACTCGGTTGCTCCGCGCCCGATAGGTGGAGGACGAAAAGCAACTGCGGGAAAGGCGTTATAAAACATTCAAGCCAATGCGTTTAACCGCGGCCAACGGAAACTAACAATGGGGATTGTCGGATACCGAAAGCCGAGCGGGAAAATCTCGCCTAGCGAAAGGAGACTAACCGAACGGCCGGAAACCGCATAGAACGCTGGCGACAATCCTTGGTAGAAATGCGTCGGGCCTAAAAGAGATACCGCGCCCGGTAGGCGCGCGGGGTCTCGCCCATCACCCGCTTGAACTCCTTGGTGAAGTGGCTCTGGTCCGCGAAGCCAAACTCACTGCCAACATCGGCGATCGACTTGCGCGAAAAGACCAGCGCGCTCGAACTCATGCGCACGCGGAGTTGCCGGAGGTATTCGTGCGGCGAGCTTTGATAGACGCTGCGAAACTGCCGTTCGAATGTTCGGACCGAGAGGCCACAGGCTTTCGCCAGCTGCTCATTAGCGATTCCGTCCGCGTAGTGTTCGCTGATCAGCCGGATCGCCGCGCTCATCGGCGAACCCGTCACCGTGGACGCCGACTGCTGGTACATCGGCCGGGTAAATCCCGCGGAACCCACGATCCGGCCCTGGGCATTGCGCAGCGGGATCTTGGTCGTGGCGTACCACCGCGCCGTATGCGCAAATTGTCCCACCAACTCGACACGGGAGAGGATGCGACCGCCGCGCAGCACCCGCTCGTCATCCATGCGGTACTGGCTGGCCAGCACTTCGCCGCAGAAGTCATAGTCGGTCTTGCCGATAATCTCAACCCGACTGCGCGCTCCGAACGTCAGCACGAAGGAAATGTTGACCCACTGGAACCGGCAGTCGGCGTCCTTCAGCCAGAATGGGACATCCTCGAGGTTGTCGAAAAGTTCCACGACCTCCGAAACCACCGCGCCAATGCGTCGTAGGGCCGGCAACAGCGCCTGTCCTGAGGGATGACTCGCCATGCTGGAAGCGACTAGGTTGCGCGCCGCATCCCGCCGGCACGAAGGGTTGGCGAGGACGGGGCGCCAAACGGCACACCATCAACCGGCAGAGGCATTTTGATCGGGATCAAGGGCAGTAAAGACGAATCGCTTGGGGAAACGATTCTTGCCCCGGTCGACTTTTCGGAAATCAGCGACGCCGTCGTAGCGGAGGCCGCATCACTCGCCCGGGCTCTCGGGGGGCGCGTGGTTTTGTTGTCGGTCGTCCAGCCTCCGGTCGTGCTCGGCGAATATGCCCCGTTGATGGAGAACATCGCCGAGATCAACGCCGCGGGCGAAAAGAGCGCCTCCCGTCGCTTGGCGAAGCTCGAGGACAAGCTGCGCGCCTCGTCGATCGAGGTCGCAAGCGACTACGTGGTCGGTTCACCGATTTCCCTGATCGTCGATCAGGCCGAAAAACACGGCGCCGACTACATTGTCATGGGCTCCCACGGTCACACGGCCTTCTATGATCTGCTCGTCGGCAGCACGACGCACGGCGTCCTGATGCGCGCGAAGTGCCCGGTGATCATCTTGCCCGCGAAGGATCTGAAGAGCGCCAAGCCCAAGAAGGCCCGCGGTCGTCGGTCACTAGGGTAGCTGACCAAAGAACCTGAGGCCACCCTGGAGGAGCAACGAGCGCCCGCGAGTGGATGAAATGGCGGTCAACTCGCGGGCGCTTATTACGACGATGAACCGGATCTTTCCTCCGGGTTTCCTGGCTTCAGGCTCAACCCCCGTCCGGCTCGGTCCCATAAAATCCTCGGGTTGCTTCCGGCGAATCACGTCCCGGTCTGAACCCTACCCGCGGGCCTCGCGCGTCACCCACCGCGCCGGGCGCATGTGACCGGCCTCAACTTTTTGAGCCACCCCGAGTGTTAGTCCGGGATGTTGTTATGGGTTGATCTATCGGTTGTCGTAGAAGCTATCCCGACGGAGGGAGGCCGGAGGCCGACCGGAGTCGGGGCAGCAGGAAGTTGGGCGTAGTTCACGGGGCTGCGGTAGCCAAGCCGACTGTGCGGCCGCCGCGTATTGTAGTCGATGCGGAAGCCCTCAATGACCACCCGTGCTTCGGTGAGCGTCCAAAGTTGTTCGCGGTTGAGGCACTCGTCGCGGAAGCGGCCGTGGAAGGACTCCACGAAGCCGTTCTGCCAGGGACTGGCTGGTTCAATGTAGGTCGTCTTGATCTTCTCCGCCGCCAGCCAAGCCTGAAGTTGATGGGCGATAAACTCCGATCCGTTGTCGGAGCGGATGAACTCCGGGGCGCCGTGCTGCCCGATGGCCGCCTGCACCAGCCGGATCACGTCGATCGAACCGATCTGGCGTTCCGGCCGCAGCACATGCACCTCCTTGGTGTGCTCATCGAGCACGGTGAGCATGCGCAAGGCACCGCCATGCACCGTGGCATCGGCGATGAAGTCCCAGGTCCACACATGGCCACGATGGTTCGCTTGCGTCGGCAGCCCGGTGGATGCACCTCGGCGTGGGAGGTAACGCCGGGGCGGTGGTCCCTTCTCACCAAACACTCACGGACTGGAGTTGCCGACGAGCAGCGCGGTAACATCGGTACCATTTTGCATCAAGCGCGTCTGATTGGTTTGGGCAGGGAGAAGCACGCCGCCGGAGGTAATTCCGGCGACAAAATTCAATTGCGTGATGCCGCTCACGAGCACGGGCTGGCCGTTCTGTTGGAAGAGATCGCCTCCGTTGATTTGGGTGATGGCGGCGGAACCGAGCGACAGCATGGGCGTGGCCGCATCGAACGCGCTGAGTTCGCCCACATACACGGGGCCGGTGAACGTCACCCCTGGCGCGTAAATGCCGGTCACGCCTCGGGTCGCGAAATAGCTGGCATTGGCTGTGCGGACTCCGCCGATCCGGCCATTCGTGCTGGAGATCGCGATGAGGGCGATCCCGGCCACGCCATCATAGGCGGTCGCGCTGTGGCCTTGGAATAGCGGGCTCCCGTTGTTGGCAGGAATGTTCGTGGAACTGATCGGCAGAAGAATGTTGAAAGCCCCGGTCAGATCGACGGCGGTCGCGCGACCGACGGTGAAGACCGAAACATTCGTCGAGTCGTCGGCGCCGGCGATCACGATCGTGGCATGACCTTTCATATACGCGACGGTCGGCTGATTGTAGTTCACCGGAGCCGCCGGACCGGAGGCATTGTCGAGCACCAACGAGAGTGTGCCGGCGCCGCTGAACTCCACTTGCACGATATCGTCGGACAGGTCGATGAAGGAAGTGCGGGTGATTTTTTGCGGTTCGGCCGTGACGGTGGTCGCCGCGCCTGTGAGCAGCACTTGGTCGAAGGTGTTTCCGTTGGGATGCACGATGTTCGTGCCGACGACTATGCCGGCTCCGATCACCTTGCTGGTGGAGGCCACGCCAACGATGGCGGGGTCGCTCGTGACGGCGGTGCCACTGCTCGCGATCACGGAATATAGGCCCGCATTGACCGGCTGGAAATTGGAAAGTGTCAACGTGCCGCTGGTCGCACCGGTGACATTCGCGCCGTTGAACTGCCATTGATAGCTCGGTGCCGGCTGTCCGCCGGGCACCCAGGCGACGGCGGTCAGCATGAGAGTGGCTCCCGAGGCCAGCGTCTGGTTGGCCGGGGCAGTCAGGATCGTGAGGGCGGTGCCCAGATTCAAATTGGACAGCTCGTACCGGAAAACACCATGCGTGTTCGTCGCCGCCACTAGGTGAGTGGGCGTGAGCTCCACATCGAAGAGAGTCAAATCGCCCAAGCCGTCGTTGAGCTTGATCCAATGATCGCCGTTATCCGTGGAGTAAAAGACCCCAGAGCCGAAGCCTGCCGCGACAATCAGCTGAGCATTGGCCGCGAAGCCGCGAAAGGTGCCAGCGCCCTCGAGACCGCCGGTCAGCAATACCCAGCTCGTGCCGCCATCGATCGAGCGGTAGATCCCCGTTCCTATCCCGCCGGCGGCAAAAAACGTCGAACCCTTCATCTCCATGGCTCGAAAATTGGCGGTCACCAGTCCGGCTGTTACCGGAAACCAAGTAGACCCGCCATCCGTGCTCTTAAACATACCATTCCCATTGGTTCCAGCGAGGATCAGACCGGACCGGCCGGCGATGCAGCGTACATCCCTGCCCTGCAGTCCGGCGGACTGCCAAGTGTCACCTTCGTCGCTTGAGCGAAAAACGCCAGTGGGCGTCGCGACAAAAATATCCGGGGCGATAAAACTGATGCCGCTACCGAGCAGGTTGCCGAGGCCGCTGCTTTTCGACACCCACGTGGCGCCGTGATCCGCGGTCCGGAAGACACCCTGACTCGTGCAGGAAAAGACGTGCCTGGCCGAGGTCGTGAGACTGCGCGTCGGCCCCGCACTGTCGTTCCCCTGATTCGCGGGCCGGAAACTGCCGGCGCTGTCTGACGAATAATAGGCCCCGGTGGCGCCGCCGGCAAACGTGTCGTTCCCGGTCGCGAGTAGGGATTGAAAATTCCGGCCTTCGGTGCCGGAGCTTTGCTGCCACTGGGCGAAAACGACGCCGGAGGATAGAAGCAGAAACGAAAGGGCAACGCGCAGGGTCTTCATTCGTAATCGAGGTGTGGCCGAAGGGAGGATTTGCTCCGCAGATCGAGCGCTGGAGCGGGCCCCAAAAACTGGGCCAGGTGGAGTGTTAGTCTTTGGCTCGGGTTGATGTGATGACTTCGGTGGTGGTTCGCAATCCTAGGCGGAGGGGCGGACCGGCTTGGCGGTCCGGCCCGGAGCCTAGGATTGATGAGGATTGCTCCAAGACGAAGCGTTGCGGAGAGAGATATGCTCTTTGCTCACTTCCACGATGCTCTTGCCGCCATCTGCTTCCCGCAAAATGCGGATCTTCTGTTCCGTCGTGTGTATTTTGCCTTTCATGGTCTGGTCCTTTTTTTTGGCCCAGACTAACACCCAAGGCGGCTCAAATTTTCGGGGTCAGGTCAAAACAATACAGTAGAGGGACTTAAAATCCCTTGCCTGAAAAGGCGTGCGGATTCGAGTCCCGCCCCGGGCAATTCTGCCCATTCTCGGAGGCGTCATTTCTATCGTCGCCATGTTCTTCGTGTACCGGAGCTTCTACGGCATGCGAATCCCGCTGAATCCGAGCGACGCCGACGTCGGGCCGCACCAGTTGCAGAAGGGTTGAGCGGTGAGTCGATCACCGCCAGTTCCGCATCCTTGCCTCACGCGCCGGGCAGCGAATGATGCCCGCATGGCAGAACCTGCACCGGATCTCGGCGCGTATTTCGCGCGCCTCGGTTTCGCCGAAACCCCGGCGCCGGACGTGGCGACCTTGCAGGCCCTGCATCGGCTCCACGTCGCCGCGATCCCTTTTGAGAATCTCGATGTCCTGC
>CAMAXB010000205.1 GCA_945862035.1 Opitutus sp. GAS368 | reverse complement strand
TGCAGATGGACCTGGCCGCGCGCTGCGGCGCACTTGGCTTGGACGCGAGCTCCAGAGGGCCGGTGGTCAGGGCTTCCATGGTCGGGGCGGCGCCGAGAGCGTGAAGTCCGTCAACTCCAGCGACAGGTTGGGATTGTACGCCGGATCGTGGCGAATCAGGTCGGCCCAGCGGGCGAGCATGGTCTCGACCTCTCCGCGGAAGCGCTCGTGCTTCTCCGGAGTGTCCTCCGCGCCGCGCGTGGCCGATTCGTGATGGTAGAGCTCGGCGAAGGGCGTCCAGAGATTGCGGTAACCGGCGGCATAAACCTTCAGGCAGAAATCGATGTCGTTGAAGGCGACGGCGAGGGACTTTTCGTCGAGACCGCCGACCTGCTGGTAGACGGCTTTCCTCACCACCAGGCAGGCAGCCGTGACGGCGGTGTAGTTCTGGGCGAGGCGGGCGCGATTGAAGCGGCCCTCGGTGCCCCGGGGAAAATCGCGAAACGCATGGCCCGCGACGCCGCCCATGCCGATCAGTACGCCGGCGTGCTGGATCGTGTCGTTCGGGTAATACAGCAGGGCACCCACGCAGCCGATCTCGGGTCGGAGGGCCTGGCTGACCATTTCGTCGAGCCAATCGTCGTGAATGACCTCGAGGTCATTGTTCATCAGACCGACAATTTCACCCCGAGCGTGGCCGACGGCGAAATTGTTGATCGCCGAATAGTTGAAGGGTGCCTGGTAGCGCAGTACCCGGGTGGACCGTCCAGGCCGCAGGGAGGGATGCGTGCCGCGCTCCAGCTGCTGCAGGTAGGCGAGGGTCGCAGGATCGTCCGACCCATTGTCGACCACGACGATCTCAAACTCGGGATAGCGGGTCTTGGCCAGCATGCTGTCGACGCAGCGCTGCAAAAACTTGAGGCCGTTGCGCGTCGGGATGACGAGCGAGACGAGGGGCGGCTTGGCCCCGAGCGGGCGGCGAATCCGCCAGTGATCGCCGGGCACGGTCTGGAGGACGACGCTCTCCCCGCGCCGGGCAAAGTGATCGTTGAGGGCGCGGCGCGCGGCCTCCAGCGGGTAGTTCTTCTCGCTGATGTTGAGCGCGGTTGAACCCGGAATCGCGCGCCAGTGATAGAGCACCTTCGGAATGTGCCGGATCCGGTCGGCGGAAACCGCGTCCGTGACACGCAGGGCGAGGTCCCAATCCTGCGATCCCTCGTAGCCCAGACGGAATCCGCCCGCCGTCCGGACCGCCGTCGCGCGGTAGACGGTCAGGTGCGAAAGATAGTTCTGTCCGACAAACAAGTCGGGGAGCCAGTCGGGCTTGAAGTAGGGCTCGTAGCGTTTGCCCTCCTCGTCGATCTTGTCCTCATCGGAGTAGATGACGTCGGTCTCGGGATGGGCGTTGATCACGCGCGCCACTTCGTAGAAGGCGTCGACCGCCAACTCGTCATCGTGGTCGAGCAGCGCGATGAACTGTCCGGTCGCAATCTCCAGCGCCGAGTTGGAGGCGGCCGAGATGTGGCCGTTTGCCGGGCGGAAGACCACCTTGATCCGGGGGTCGCTGGCGGCCAGTTTCTCCAGCAGCGGCCGGACGTGCGGGGACGGCGACTTGTCATCGGCGAGGCACAGTTCCCAGTGAGGATAGGATTGAGCGCGGACGGAATTGACCGCTTTGACCAGCCAGATCTCCGGCGTGTTGTAGACCGGGACGATGACGGAGATCACGGGTCGGGTTGTGAAGGCGGCGACCTCCGCGGTGATCGCAGCCCGCTGTTCGACCGTGGGTCTCTCGAAGACCTCGATCCATTTTTGGTAGTCCGTGAGTTCATCCACGCCGCCCCCCTCGCGAACGGAAATGCCTTGGGCGAAAAACGAAACGAATTGGCCATCCCCGCGGTCGACCTCCACGGAGAGCTGCGCGTCGCCAATCAGCAGGTCTACCTCGACCTTGAATCCGCAATACTCCGCCTGCGGGTGGGCACGCATCGCCGCGAGCACGTCGAGTCGCTTGAGCCCATAGACCCCCGCATGGATGCGGCCGTCGATCCGGGCTCGGATCGACTTGATGGGGAAGGCGTCCGCGTTCAACGCGAAGCACCAGCCGCGGACCAGAATCTTTTTGGGTCCGAAGCTCCACGTGTGGGGATAGTCGACGGTGAACTGGAAACTGGGCGCCTCGGGCGAGGCGGCGGGTGTGACATGGCCAAACGCCGCCGGCTCCGGCGGAGGCGGCGGGAGCACGATCGGCAAATCGTCGGCTTTGCGACGCGAAGGATCGATCAGCAGGCGTCGCAGGGACCGCAGCCACGCGGTGGATTTCCAAGAGAACGAGGAAACCATGCGGCGAACCCGGTCCTCGGACTGGTCCAAGCGCGAGCGCGTCTGGTCGAGCTGCTGCTCCAGCTCGGCCTTCTGCTGACGGGTAATCGTCAGCTGCAACTCGGCGGTGTCGCGCTGGGACTCGATCAGGTCGCGTTGCGCGGTGACCTGGTCGCGCTGGCTTTCCACTTGGGCGAGCTGCCCGCGGACGTCTCCAAGAATCTGCTCAAGGTTGGCGGCGTGAGTGCGCACCTCGCCAAGGATCTTATCCAGGTTGGAGCCGTGAGCGCGGGCGGCGGTGAGATTTTGCTCAAGATTCGCGGCGTGATCCCGGGCGGCGGTGAGATTTTGCTCAAGATTGTCGGCGTGGTCCCGAACGGCCTTGATGCTGCGCTCCAGATTGGCGGCGTGATCGCTGACTTCGGCGAGGTTCTTCTCGACGTTGGCGGCATGGGCCTTGGTCTCCTCGACTTCCCCGGCGAGGTGCCGGGCATGACCATCGGTCAGTTCCCAAGTCCGCTTCCAGTCGTCCCGTTCGCGCTCCAACTGAACCCGCAGGGCCTGCAGGGGGGTCTGGTTGCCGGAGGCCACGGTCTCCAGTTGCCGGCACAGGCGGATCAGGTCATCTGTTTGGGCGAGAACCTCCTGCCATGCAGGCTGGCCGGTCTTCGCAAGCGGCTTGAGCCGGGTGAGCAACTGGTTGGCGAGCAGCGTGGTGTCCTCGGCCGGGGAGCCGGCAAAGGAGCGCCAGTCGGTCGTCGCCGAGTGCGAAGACACCTGAACGTAAAACGCCGCGAGCTCGCGGGCGTGCGCGCGGAGATCGAAGTGACGATGGGCAAATGCCGCGCCTCCCGCGGCAAGGCGACGGGCTAGGGCGGGATCTTTGAAGAGCCGAACGCAGGCGTCGGCGATCGCACTCGGCGTAGCGAGCGGAAGGACGAGCGCTTCCTCCCCGTCCCGAACCTGAAGGCCGAGGTTGGCCGCCGGGAGCACGACGGGGCGTCCGCTCGCGAGAAACTCGGGCAGCTTGGACGGGAGGCGGAGATCGTTAAATTCGCCCGGGGCGCCGGGCTGGACCAGCACGTCGGCAAGTCCGAGCAGGCCGGGCAGACGCTCCTTGTGAATGAACCCGAGGTCGATCGTCCAGGACTCCCAGTCAGCGGGGAGCGATTGAAGCAGCGACGGCGAGTTGAACCCGGTCCGAATCAGGCGGGTGGGGTACCCTCGCTGGTTGAGTTCCTTGACCGCCAAGTACAGGTCCCTGACCTCCGACTCGTTGGCAAACGTGGTACTCCCGGTGTAAACGAGGACCTTTTCGTTCGCGCGAATCCCCAGTTCCTTCCGCAGGTCAGGGTCAGCGGGCAGGGGGCGATAAAGGGTGAAATCAACCCCGGGTGGCAGGCTGAGGAAAGGGACATCGGCGGGCGCCAAGGCACGCAACCCATCGACGATGACGGTCACGCCATCCGCGAGGCGCAGCAGATTTCGAAACCGAATCGGATGGGGCAGTCCGGCGGGCAGGATCTTCGGAAACTCCTCTTCCAGCTTTTCCCGCAAAACCGCCGTCGATTCCCCCATGTAGGACGAGACGAGGAATTCTTCGTTGTCCTCAAGGTGGACCACGAGGCGGGCGGGAACGAGGCGCTGGTGCGCGAGCACAAACCGCCTTACGCCCTCTCGCGGTGTCCAGGCGTGGACGATGTCCGCGGCTTTCCCGTCCTTGAACAACGCGGGATTGGCCAGCACGTCCGCAAAAGTGGCCGCGGTGAATCGCGGGTTTGGAATCGCGGTCAGGCTGTCCCGGCCGTCGGGCACCGCGACGACGCAATCGTGGCCGGCATCAATCAGTCCGTGGGCAAAGCCCGCGATATGATTGAGACTGTTGGTGGTAAAGTCGCCGTAGTTGGCGAAGAGAATGTTCACGCGTCGAAAGGGCCAGAAGCCGTCGATCGGCTTAGAAAGCTGAACCGGATCTGAGTACCAAGCTTAGAACGGCCGTTCGGTCGCCGAGGCTTCGCCGACCTCCTTGGACAGGGGCAAGGGAAGATTTTCGAAACCGGGCTGGTAACGATAAACGACGGAGTCCCACGGAGCGGCGCCGCGGATCGAACGATTTGGGGTGAGGCTCCAGTCCATCAGAGCGACGGCAAGTACGCACGGGTCCTGAATCGCAAGTGAAGAAAACGTCGTCGGACGGACGGTCAGCGGGACTTCCGAGGATTCGATTCGACCTCGGAAGGCGGCGAGTTCGGCTTCATCCGGAGTGAGAACTTTGGCGGCTACGAGACGTGATTGTACGGCCTTGCCGTCATCGAACCGACCGGCTCGATGGTAAGCTTGGACGAGTGTCTGGGCGACGACCTTGGGCAGAGTTCGCGCGTTGGCATAAGCAGTGAGTTCTTCGAACTTCTCGAGGTCTGCTGCGTAGTCGATAAAGGCCGCGTGGGCGACGGAAGCGGCTGGGGAGGCGGGCTTGGAGCCTTGGGCGGCCCGATAGCGCTCTACGAGGGAAGTAGCGGCCGCGTTCGGCGTGGGAAAAAATGTTCGGGCAACGCTCTCGATGTCGTCGCGGACATCGAGGCTTTTCAGCGTGTAGTGGACGGTTCGGATCTCGTCGCTCGGCGGGAGGCGGAGGGCCGCAACGCGCTGGATGCGAATCTCTCTCTCGACCATGCCGGAGAGCACGGCCAAGCGCACTTCCTCGCCCGGATGCTCATCGAGCAACTTCGTGATGTCAGAGCGGGGACGGCCGACAAGAGCGTAGGCCTCGCCCAAGATGGGCCAGAGTCGCGTTTGCTCGCTCGGAGTGGTGTTGGCTAGGAGCTCAGCGACAAGCGGAGAATTGTCGAGGCGCGCGGCCACTCGGAAGACGGTTGCAATCAGCAGACCCCGATCATCGTTGAGCAGAGGGAAACCCAAGGCCTCGCTCCAGCGACGCTGAGCGGAAAGGACCTCGACGATGCTCTCGAAGGCAGCGGTCTTTTCTGCATCGATGCCTGGGCGCTCGCGATTGTAGAGGAAGATGGCGTTGTTGACCGCGTCGAAGGCGGCGAGGCGCTTTTCTTCCAGACGTGGCAAGAGCCGCTCACGGAAATAGTTCAGGTCGTAGGCCCCGATTTTTAAGCTGCCAGCGGCCAGCTTTCGCCCTGTTTCCGTCTCCGGGTAGACGCGTAGGATCCGGTCGATATTGGCTTGGGCTCGGCGCCAGTAAAACTGGATATAAGCGTAGGAGTATGCGCTCTCGCTGATGTTGCTCACCGCGTCGTTGGCGCGCGAATAGAGCATGCTGGCCTCCCGTTCGTCGGTTGGCTCAGCGGCCCCGCACGTCAGCGACGCGAGCAAGTAGAACGAGGCGAGGCGAGACAGTAACAGGTGCTTCCGGAGGACCATGAAAATAAAAAAGGCAGGCCCCGTAGGCTGAGGGGACCTGCCTTGGTTGCAAAGGAAGAAGTTTACAGCTTGAAGCCGGCGGCCGC
>CAMAXB010000204.1 GCA_945862035.1 Opitutus sp. GAS368 | reverse complement strand
GGCTTCATCACGGGCGCGACGCTGGACATCAACGGCGGCGTTTATGCGGCCTAAGACGAAAACAGGAGTCAGGAGACAGGAGTCAGAATTCAGGAGACGGAGGCCAGAGGCCAGACGTCAGATGTCAGAGGTCAGAGGTCAGTCGGACCAGCCAACCTCTAGCTTCCAACCCGCGCGAGGGCGCGACGCGCGCAGGAGTCGGTCCGACCGTCCTACGGTCTGGCGGTGGCCGGAGGGGCGGACCCCGTCCGATGTAGCTGGGGTCGCTGACCCCGGGGCTTGAGGGCGGCGGAGGACGTAAGCCGGAGGCCAGAGGCCAGACGTCAGATGTCAGAGGTCAGTCGGAACAGCCAACCTCCAGCGTCCAACTGATCCGCTCTGCTGAGCGGGGTTATTGGTTAATCGTTAATGGGTAATCGGAGTCTTCCCTAGGCCTCCGGGAGTTCCGTGCCCATTAACCAATAAAGATTAACCATTAACCCGCGCGTAGCGCCCCCAACCCCCAGCGTCCAACCTCCAGCCTGCGCGCCGCGCGCGGGTTCGTCTGGACCCGGAACTGACTAGAGTGCCTTGACCGAGGATAAGAACCCCTCGAATACGCGATCCCGGATCTCTGAAGGAAACCCGGCCGGAAGGGTGCCATTCACGGCCTCGACCGCCCGCGGAGCCGCCTCCGCAATTTCCGCCAGCAAGTCGGTGCCGTCGTCCAGGCCGCCCAGCCGTGCGATCGCATCCCAACTGCGGGGTCTGATTTCGCTGAGCTTCCAATGGACGTTCTTGCTCCGCACCGCCATCGCGAGCCGGGCCTTGCGAACATCGATACGGTGGAGCCCTCGCCCGATCACCGGCCAGGCGGACAGGACGTCGTAGAGCGGGGTTAGCCGATGCCGGCCGTTTCGCTCGAGGAAGATCGAGAAGTTCTTGGCGTGGCCGTCCGTCGCTGCGAGGAGCCAGAAGGTCATTTGTGCCTTGAGGAAGGTGCGTTTGTCTTCTTTGGGCGTAAGGCTCGCGTCGAGCACCCGCAGGATATCCCGCATCCCCGGGCCGCCGTCGCTTTCGTATTTCAGGGTACCCGGAAGTCCCAACGCCTGGCAGAAATCCTCCTGTGGTAGCCGGGCAATCCAGCCCGCATCCTGCAACCGACGATCAAAGCGCTCCACGGCCAGGACTTTTCGCGAGCCGAACTCGAGGATCTCACAACGGGCGGTGGGCAGGCCGAGCCGCTCCAGCAGCCGGGAGCACAGCCACTCATTCTCGACCGAGCCCTGCATATCCATCTGCAGCTGGCCTATCAGGCCGAGAGGGAGCTTGAGGATGTGGGTGGTGGGCGTGGCACCGAGCGGTCGGCACCACCGGCCCTGATGAAACAGCAGGGCCGTTTTTTCCTGTGCCCCGGCCAGCGATAGGCGGAGGTCGCCATCACCACCCTGCTCCTGGCCAAGCACGCGCGCGGGGGAAAGCGTTGCCGCGATGAGGTTTGCCACGCGTTGATCGCTCAGGCTCTCGCCCTCGATCCGGTCGAAACCCTCGGGCAATTCGCCGTCGGGCAGCAATTGGACGGCACCCACGCAATCGCGTCCGATCGCCCGCAGCAGATCGAAAGTGTCCGTGGAGCCCGTGCCGAACTTGTCGCGGATCCGGAGTCGGATCGAGGCCGCATCGGGCAGCAGGTTGTCGAAATACGACGCCACCTGTGCGCCCCGGATCGACTCGTTGCTCGGAGTGAAGGGCAGTGAAAGGGAGAGCGGCCGTCCGGCCGGGGATCCGATCCAGCTCGGATCGTACGTCAGCTCGTGGATGCCGCGGATTACAGACCACGTGCCAACCCGGAGTCCGTTCATCCAGATGCTTAGAGGAGAGGAGGGGGGCATGGCGGCTACCAGTCAGCTTGTTCGGAGCGCGCGGTCTTGGCCGGCTTTCGTGCGGTGGTGGTCGTCGCCGTCGTGGTTATCACGGCCTGGTCGTCGATGACGAGCCGTCCGCCCAGCGCGACCACTAGACGTGACAATTGATCGAAACCCGCCCGGCCGGGAGCGGCCTCAATCGCGGCGATGCGTCGCTGACTGACTCCGAGGAGCGCGCCGAGCTGCGCCTGACTCAGGCCGCGGGAATCCCGCAGCGCGCGCAGCACGGTGCGGAGCTGGGCCGGGGTGGAGACCGCGTAGTTCATGGATCTGAGTTAGAACTCTTGGGTTCTGAAGTCAATTCAGAACTTATAAGTGCTGAAATGCGTTCAGTATCTAAGGATACTAGCGCGAGGTTGATCGCTGCTCGGGCGCCATCCGAACTGAGATCTCAGACCTGAACTTTCACCTTCCGCCGGCCCGGACGGCGGGTGACCTTGTGGGCGACGGCACAACAAACTCTGTGCGGAAATCGGAGTTGATCGATCCCCGGGGTCAGCGACCCCAGCCACATCGGAACCGACGGATAGCGGAGTCATTTATTCCGCACTCCGAAATCAGCGTTCCGCAATTCGCAGCGCGCACCGTTCCGCTCTGCTGAGCGGCCGGTACGCGTCCGACGTTCTTGCTGCGCAATGGAGCGCTGCAGCGCGGAAATGGCAGCCGGCCCCGGCTGTCCCGGCGCGGTTGGCATGAAGCCGGGATTGTAGTCGGCGGGTGCCCCTTGGGCGCCGACTCAACAAACGTAGGCGCGCATTCCGCTTGGCGCGGCGGGGGCGCTCGCCAACGTTACTGGCGATCTCATGACCCGTTTTCGTCCCTGCATTGACCTTCACCATGGCCAGGTGAAACAGATCGTCGGCGGCACGCTCCGCGACGAGGGGCCGGGCCCGAAGGAGAATTTCGTGTCCACGCAGCCCGCCAGCTGGTTTGCGGCCAAGTTCCGCGCCGACGGGCTGACCGGCGGGCATGTGATCAAGCTGGGTCCCGGCAATGACGAGGCTGCGCGCGAGGCGCTGGCGGCCTGGCCGGGCGGACTCCAGATCGGCGGCGGGATCGATGCCCGCAATGCCGCCTCCTGGATCGAGGCGGGGGCCAGCCATGTGGTCGTGACCTCCGCGCTCTTCGATGCCGCCGGACGTTTTTTGCCCGATGCACTCGACGCGCTAGTCCGTGCCGTGGGCCGTGAGCGACTGGTCATTGATCTCTCGTGCCGTCGTCAGGCCAGCGGCTGGGTCGTTGCCATGAATCGCTGGCAGACGCTCACCGAACTGCGCGTCGACCATGCGACGCTCGACCGGCTGGCGTCGAGTTGCGCCGAATTCCTCATCCACGCCGCGGACGTCGAGGGCCTCTGCTGCGGCATCGATGCGGAACTGGTAACCCTGCTCGGCGCCTGGGGCGGGATTCCTATGACTTACGCCGGCGGGGCCGCCAGCCTGGCGGATGTGGAGCTCGTGCAGTCCGCCAGCGCGGGCCGCGTGGACGTCACGGTCGGCAGCGCACTCGATCTCTTCGGAGGCAAGGGCGTCGCCTACGACACCCTCGTGACGTGGAACCGACGCTCGCCGGCTACGCCAGCGAGCAATTTGAAATCTCAAATCTGAGATCTGAAATTGCGCGCCTCGGCGCGCCTCGCCCGCGAATCCCGCGAATCGGCACGAATTCATACGACGAACCACGAAACACCAAAAACACACGAAAAGAGGATCCGGGTTCTGCGCTCAGTCCTTTCGTGTGTTCCGTGTATTCCGTGGTTCCTCTCTGTTCCCATTCGTGCCGATTCGCGTGATTCGCGGGAAATCGGCCCCTCAGCGCGCGGGCTAAGGAAATTGCGGAGTTCGGAGTGCGGATTGCGGAGTGTCCCGCCGGCGGAGCGGAGGGGAATCTCAAATTTCAAATCTGAGATTTCAAATCGCGCGCGTCAGCGCGCAGGCAGCCAGACGCTCATCTCGGTGTCGCCGCGATTGCCCCAGGCGTAATAGGGGACGGCGGTGAGTTTGATCGGTTGGGGGGCACGGGATGAGACCTCGCGGTAGAGTTCGTCGGACTTCCACGCGCCGCGCTGGAGGGCGACGGCGTTGAGCGTCAGGGCCAGGACCTGGGTGTTGGCGATGGTCAGACGGCTCGTCTGAAAATCGGCGGGATTCGCGAGCAAGAGCGCCACGTCGGCCAGCTTCACGCCCTCGGGCAGGTCGTTGGACTCCACGCAGTACACCAGCGGACCGTACTTGATTGCCACCTGGTTGACCGTCTCCTCAACCAGCGGGTTCGCCTCCCAGAGCGTGGGCTTGAAGGCCATGGTGAACTCCACCGTGTCGCCCGGCTTCCAGGTCCGCTTGACCTCCGTGTAGGCGCCGGGGGTGAGGGCGGCCCGGGAGGTTTCTTTTTGTCGCCGATGAGTCGGCGACCCCGTTCTGGGCTCGCCTCTACGAATTGCGGACGAATCGCCCGCTCTACCTCGATCGCGACGCCATTTTCCGCTACGAGTATGCCCACTTGAGCGCAGAGCGTCGCAGCGGCTATGCCTATCATGGAACGTGGGCCGCGTCGCTGCTGGCGGAGGACTATCCGGTTTGGCGCGCGAAGCACGGGTTTCCAACGCCATGACTTTTCGACGGGACCTATCCGGTCCCTCGGCCAAACTCATCCCCATCCCGATGCCTGCAGTGAAGAGATTTCCCTCGTTGCGGATGCTGATCGGCTACTCCGTCATCGGGGCAGCGGACAAAGTCCGCCACTTTCTATTTACCCACCTCGGCCGCGATCCCAAAGTCCCCTGACTCCCCGTTCCGTGATGGCCCTCCCTCTGATCCGATCCCTCGTCACGGTGACCCTGCTCCTCGCGGTCCGGCCGCTCGTCGCCCAGCAGAGTGACCTCGCCTACGGCACCGCCGGCGATGTTTCCCTCCTGCTTGATGCTTACCCTGCCGCCGGCGAGGGGAATGCCCCAGTGGTCATCCTCGTCCATGGCGGCGGCTGGACGAGCGGCGACAAGGCGGGCGACCTCGCGCCCCTGGCCGCGCCGCTCTCCGCAGCCGGGTTCACCGTGTTCTCCATCAACTACCGGCTCGCTCCCGAACACCGCTGGCCTGCCTGCCTGCAGGATGTCCTCACCGCGGTGCGCTGGGCCAAGGCCAACGCCGCCGCGCATAAGGGTGATCCCACCCGCATCGCCCTGATCGGCTATTCCGCCGGCGGGCACCTCGCGACCTACGCCGCCACGGTCGTCGATGACTCCGCCCGCGTGCAGGCGGTCGTGGGCCTCGCTCCCCTGACCGACTTTGCTCAGGAATTGCCCCAGCGCGGCAACATCCTCGGCCGCGCCCAACGCGGACTGCTCAACCGTCCGGAGGAAATCACCCCGGAATCGCTCGGGCTGCTCAAGGCCCTGTCCCCCATCAATCACCTGCGGCCCGGCCTGCCCCCCTTCCTGCTGATGCACGGGAGCTCCGATGAGTCCGTGCCCTACATCCAGTCGGTCACTTTCCAGTCCCGCCTGCACGAACACGGGGTGCGCGCCGACCTGATCCCGCTCCCCGGCGCCCCGCACGCCCTCGCGGCCTGGAATGATTTTGTTCCCAGCTATCAGGCCCAGCTGGTCTCCTGGCTGCGCGGCACCCTCGGGGTGGCGGTGGCCGCCGCGCCCGCCCCAAAGCATGCTCCGTGGGGCCCCGGCTATCTCACGTATCCGCCCGAGTGGTACGCGTCGGCGGAGGCGCGGGCCATGGCGGACAGCGTCATCCAGTACCAGTCCGTCTACGGTGGCTGGCCCAAGAGTACCGATCTCGCCCAGCCCCCCGAGACGCCGGACGACATTCCCCCCAACGGCCGCGGCCGCGCCAACTCGTTCGACAACGACGCCACGACCCTGCCGATGGAATTCCTC
>CAMAXB010000203.1 GCA_945862035.1 Opitutus sp. GAS368 | reverse complement strand
GGGCCGTCGCGATTTCACGCTCGGCGGCGACGTCCGCCTCCGGGACCTGGTCCCGCGTGACGTACAGCGGGCTGGCCGCGGCGATGTGTAGGCACAGGTCCTTCACGAAGGCGCGGAATTCATCATTGCGGGCGACGAAATCGGTCTCGCAGTTGACCTCGATCATCACGCCGACCTTGCCGCCAAGGTGGATGTAGCTCTCGATGATACCTTCCTTGGCGACGCGGTCCGCACGCTTGGCGGCGGAGGCGGCGCCCTTCTTGCGCAGGATCGTGATGGCCTCCTCGACGTTGCCATTGGTTTCGACGAGGGCGCGTTTGCAGTCCATGAGGCCGGCGCCGGTCTGGGCGCGCAGATCATTGACCATTTGGGCGGAGATGGTGGTGCTCATTGGATAAAGGGCTCTGAGGGTGAAAAAAACGCAACCGGCCCGCGGATCAGCGGGCCGGTTGCCAGAAAAACCGAGGCTTACTCCGACTTCGGAGCAGCGATCTTCTTGCGGACCGCTGGCTTCTTGGCGACGACCGGAACGGCCTCACCTTCGCCCGCCACGATATCGGCCACGCCGGCCGGGAGGTCGATCTTGCTGAGATCGGCGCCCTCAATGCCGGCCGCAGCCGCGACGGCGGCCGAGGCCGCCTTCAGGTCAGCCTGCTGGCGGTTCGTCGAACGACGGGTCTCGCGCTGGTTCAGGCCATTCTGCACCGCGGCGAGGACGGCCTCGACGATGATACGGATCGACTTGACGGCGTCGTCGTTGCCGGGGACCGGGTAAAGGAGCTTGGTCGGATCCGAGTTGGTGTCGACCAGGCCCACCGCGGGGATGCCGCAGCGCTCGGCCTCGGCCACCGCGATGTCCTCGTGGCTGACATCAACGACGAACATCGCCGTGGGCATATCGCCCATCTCAACGATGCCCGCGAAATTCTTCTGCATGCGGACCATCTCACGCTTGATCGACGCAATCTCCTTGGAGTGGAGCTTGGCCATCTCGCCATTGGTCTCCATGGCCTGATACTTCTTGAACTTGGCGATGGAGCGCTTGACGGTCGAGAAATTGGTCAGGGTGCCGCCGAGCCAGCGGTCAACACAGTAGGGCATGTTCACCGAGATCGCAGCCTCGCGCATGATCTCCTGGGCCTGGCGCTTGGTGCCGACGAAGAGCACATTGCCGCCATTGGCAACGGTGTCCTCGAGGAAGCCACAGGCCTTCTCTAGGGCAACGTGGGTCTTGCCCAAGTCGATGATCGTGATGCCCTGGCGGTGGTCGAACACGTAGGGCTTCGAACGCGGGTTCCAACGCTTGGTCTGGTGACCGAAGTGGACGCCGGCGTCGAGGAGGTCTTTGACAGTGATGCTGATGCTCATGGATCTATGTATTATCTGCTACACAGGTCGGCCAATGGGCCGCCTTGCGATCGATTACGATGATGGTTGTGGTTTGTGACGGTTCTCTTTCGTGGGAAAGAGTTGTCCAGCACACAGAAGCTCCCCCCCGCTGGCAAGGCCCGAGTTGGAGATTTTGTGGCCAGAGACGATACGCCCTTCCCATGGCAAAAATATTCATAATTCGCTGAACAAGAGCGAATAAACTCAGCGTCCTTTCTTCCGATGTAGCTGGGGTCGCTGACCCCGGTCCGGAGTGGATCGAAGGTGGAGCGTCTTGCCCCCAAGACGCTGGATCGAATCCACCCAGCGCCAAGGCACCCCATCCTGCGTGTTGAGGGCAACCCGCGCCACCTCGAGCGCTGACCTCAGCGCGGCCCGCCATCCCCGGCCCTACGGGGTCACCCGCAGGATGCCCGTCATGATCTGGGCATGCCCGGGGAATGTGCAGACGAAGTCATAGTCGCCCGGCGCCGACGGCACCGTGAAGAAGATCGTGTCGCTCTCGCCGGGTTGAACCACGGTCGTGTGGACAATCACGTCCGCCGACTCCGGGACATAACCCCGCGCCGCTCCGTCCAGCCCGAGCCCCATCGCCGCGTCACCCACCGCCTGGCCGCGGCCGGGCACCGTCAGGACAAAGTTGTGCAGCATGTCGTCGGTATTGCGGAACACCAGACGCAGGCGCGTCCCGGCCTTGATCGTGATCAGGGGCGTGTCGAACTTCAGGCCGGGCAGCGTGCCCAGCACGAGTGATTGCTCGCCCTCGGCATTCACCCAGTCGGAAGGAGCCGTGACCGGACGCTTCGCGCTCACGATCGGCGGCGTGGCCGCGGGCTGCATGCAGAGTTCCGCCTCGGAAATGTCCAGCGGCACGATCCGATCGCCCGCCGGGAAGCGGTTCATCGTGTAGTAGGCCGTATCGTGCAGCAGCGCCTCGCCACTGCCCGCCGCCTTCAGGCCGGGCGCACGGATCTCGTGCACATAGCCCTCGCGCAGGCACGCGACCGCGATGCGCACGCTCAGCCCATCCGGCGAAACGACGACGCGTCGCACCGGGCACGCCATGCGGTTCACCGGCGCACTGCCATACGCGCGATGATAAAGATACGTGAAGCCCGCGACGCGGTAGCTGCCCTCGTCCTCCGCACTCGCCCGATCCACCGGGCTCGTGAAGGTCAGCACAAAGCCATCCGGCTGCGCGCGCACTTCCTTGATTTCAAACGGGGTCTGCTGCGTCCACTCGACGCGCTCGAGTCCGTACTGGGCCGGCCCCACCGAGCCCCAGCCGCGCGCCGTCTGGCCCGCAAACATCACCCCACCCTCGCCCTGCGCGAGGCGCAGGATGCCCGACTGAAAGCCTTCGCGGAACGGATACGCCGCGCCCTGCCAGACGCCTTTCACTTCCTCGAGGCTGACGCGCAGGATCTTGCTCTGGCCCTGATCACCCACGAACAACTGGCCCGCGAACGGACCGAATTTTCCCTCGCTGAGGTCCTCGATCACCCCCGCATTCGAAATGCCAAGAATCGTGTGCGGAAGCCAGACCGCCGGTGGCTTGAGCGCCGGGAGGCGCTTTTGCACCTCATGCATCGGCTCCGCGAAATCACGGATGTCCTCCGGAACGAGGTCCACGTTCGAACCGGGCAGCCGGCTCGAGGCCAGGCCGGCCGGATGACCGGCAAAATCGCCCGGCGCCACATGCGCGAGTCGCCCGGAACCCACCCATTCGCCCTGATTATCGGTGAAGAACCACTCGCCCTTCGAGGTCACGAGGAAGCCCGCCGGCGAACGTAGCCCCGCCGCGATCGGAATCGTGCGGCCGGCCGGCGTGATCTCGAGCATCCAGCCGCGCCACGGCGACGGCGCCTGCGTGGCACTGCCGAAGGCGACGTTGAGCGCCACACGCAGATTGCCATTGGGCGCAATGATCGGGCCAAAGGCGTACTCATGATAGCTGCCCGCAATGGGGAGCTTCGACAGGGTCTCAAGCACATCCGCCCGGCCGTCGCCGTTCGTATCTTCGAGCCGAGTCACTTCCTGGCGCTGCGCCACATAGTAGCCGCCCTTGGCCGCCACCGTGATGCCGAGCGGCTCGTGCAGACCTGACGCAAACAGCGTGTAGCGCGGCTTGGGGTCCGCGTCATACGCGCCCTCGACGAGCCAGACTTCGCCGCGCCGGGTCGTCACCAGCAGGCGACGGCCCTCGATCGGCAGGATGCCGCTGACCTCCAACACAATACCCTCCGGCACCGGAATAATCGTGCGCTTCCAGAAACCGTTCTCGCGCGCGACCAGCGAGTCCGACGGCGCGACAAAGCGCTCCGCCGCGGAAGGATTATTGACCAAGGGGGTCGTCGTCTGCCCGACGAGCGCCGCAGCCGAAGCGAGAAAAAGGACGGGGAGTCTCATGGGGGTGGTCACCAGACAAGGGAGTAATTGATCGGGGCCTCGAGCGTCGAACCAGCGAGCGGGATCGCCAGCTGCTGGCGTCCGTTGACCGAGCGGATGATCGGCTTGTGCACCGCGTCGGCGGGCCAGTCCACATACCACGCGCGGTCGCCCACCACCCAGCCACCCGGGCGGGGCGTGATGCGATCGCCTTCCGCGAGCAGCACCCACGCGGACCACGAGGGCAGGCTGCCCTTGATCTGCAGCGTGCGCGCGAGCCCGCGACCATCGGCGGTCGGCGCAATGCGATCACTGATGCGAAGAGCGGCCAACTCGGCCTGGAACACCGGCTGGCCATTGGGTTCGAGCGTATAGCCCTTGGCCACCCAGAGATCTTCCGGCCGGTCGGGCCAGCCGGTGGTGCGCGGATATTCGAGCAGGCCCACGGTCGGTTTGCCGTCGAAGGTCAGCACCGGGCCCGTCGCCCGCGCGAGCTGATCATTGCCGCGGTTCTCCCACATATCGACCGTGTTGAGGAACGAGCCGCGCCAAGCGTGGAGGAGCGAGCCCGTTTCGAAGTCATAGGAGTAGTGCACGCCGGCCGGCGTGCCCACCGCCGCCGCGTAGAGGCGCTTGCGCGGCTCAAACGGAACGAAGCCGCGCTGCAGGAGCACGCGATCGGTCGGCTCGACCGCGATCACGACCGGGGCGGTCGCCGCTCGCGCGTTTGCGGGCGCGGCGGTGAGGGCCTGCGGCGCGATCCCCGGCCCCTCGACGGTCAGGTCGAACTGCGGCGGATTGGAAATGGCATGGACCAGATCGGCGCGAAACTCATGCCGCCCGGCGGTCAGCGTGACCACGCCTGGCTGGCTGCCGCCGCGGTCGATCGGGGTCACGACCGGCTGGCCGTTGATGAGGAGACGGGACGGACCGCGCGACTCGATGGCGAAGCGATAGGCGCCGGCGCGTGGCACCGTGAGGCTGCCGGTGAACACGAGCGCGTAGCGGCCGCTCTTCTCCACCGCCCCGTGGGCGAAGCGGGTCAGGGCGCCCTCGGACTTCGGGGTTTCCTGATCATAGCTGCCCGGCGTGGAAAAGGAGCCGGCGTAGAGGCGGTAACGAAGATCGCCCACGGCCACCGTGTCGGCGGTGAAGCGCTTCACGTTGATCGAACGGATCGCCACCGGGCTGCCGGAGGCGACGAGCGCGAGGGGACCGGCCGCGGATTCAATCGGAGCAAGCGCACCCGCATCAGGGGCGGCCAACTCGACGCCTCTTGCGACGACAAAGCCATTCACGACCACTTGGGTCAGCATGGCCGGGCTGGTCTTGGCACCACTCGCATCGAAACGCGGGGCCTTGAAGTCGACCCGGAGCCGTTGCCATAGGCCGGGCGCACGCACGGCAGCGGCGCCGGCGGGCGTGCCGCGGCGGGACCAGCCGGCGGCCGACAGCGGCAGGGCGTAGCGTCCCTGCAGGAGGAGCTGGGGTTCGGTACCCGCGAGCAGCAGAAATTCAAGATCGAGCTGGAGATCGCCATGATCCCAGCCCGTGAGCAGCGGCGAGGCATCGCGGGCGGCGATGAGCACACCGGTCCCGGCGACGGCTTCCAAGGTGGAGGTCGTCCGGGGATCCCCGGCGAGATCGCCGGCGACGGACCAGCCGGTGGCGCCGGGCTTAAAGGCGGACAGGGAGCTCAGCGGCACCGGTTCAGCCGGGAGCACGGGCTGGGCACGCGCGACCACGACCAATGCGCAGGCCAACGCCCACGCACGCAACGACAGGGGAAGGGGTAACATAAGGGCGAGCGGAGGGTCGGCTGCGGGCGCGCGGCGGGCAACCTGAAAGCCGGGCGGGCGGCGGTAAATCTCGGCTGCCGCGCCGAGCCGAAGAAAGCCGTTGACACTCAAAAATCCCTGCCGCATTCCATCCCTTCCCTTTGTTGCAGGGTGGAGCAGCCTGGTAGCTCGTCAGGCTCATAACCTGAAGGTCGTTGGTTCGAATCCAACCCCTGCACCCAATTT
>CAMAXB010000202.1 GCA_945862035.1 Opitutus sp. GAS368 | reverse complement strand
TTCTCTCTCTTCCAATCCCTTCTCAAATTAATGCGGAAGGCTCTTTCGTCCAACTACGATAGAACTCGGCCACAATTGTGCCCGCTCCCCCAACTGGTTTATTCGGGAGACCACTTTAGCGTCCTTGCCGCCACCGCATTCCTGTTCAGGTTTTTCCATCTATTCATGTCATTAAGATCATCGTGCCCTAGCTCGCCGCGCGCTTCATCGATCGTCGTCGCTCTGTACATCCTTATCAGTGGATCCTTGCCCGCGGCCGAACATTTCGAAAGCCGCCTTGAATGGAACAAGATTGCCACCCTACCGTCCGTCGGGGGACAGAGCGAATCGTTGGGCGTGGCCGGGCCCTACGTCGGCGTGCACCAAGGCGCCTTGATCGTCGCGGGCGGAGCCAATTTCGACCTCCCGGTCTGGTCAACCGACAAGGTCTGGCACGACGAAATCCACGTGCTTGTCGAAACGAACGGCGCCTTCATGTGGAAAGACGGCGGACGGCTGCCACGGCCTCTTGGCTATGGTGCGGTCGTGTCGACCCCGGAAGGCGTGCTATGTCTCGGCGGCAATGATGCGGACCGCACCTACGCCGACGCTTTTCTGCTGCAATGGGACCCCGCCACCGAACGCGTTCTCCAAAATAACCTGCCGCCGCTCCCGGCGCCCTGCGTTTATGGATCCGCAGCTTTGGTCGGTTCCACGGTGTACTTCGCAGGGGGAACAGCCGGAAACGATCTCTCCGCCGCCACGGGCAATTTCTGGCGGCTAGAACTGACCCGCCTCGATGCCGGCTGGGAGAGTCTTCCCACCTGGCCCGGTCCACCCCGCGGCTTCAACCTCACGCTGGCGCAGCACGACGGCGTAGAGGACCGTATCTACGTAATCAGCGGACGCCGCGCCTCTACTGACGGCTCGCTGGAGTTTCTTCGAGACACGTACTCCTTCAGTCCTTCGGCGTATGCTAAGGGTGCAGGCGCCGCCGCTTGGCGCCGCGCGTCGGACGTCCCGGCCAGCGTCATGGCCGGCGTCGGCTTCGCCGTCGGCCAAAGCCACCTCTTTGTAGTCGGGGGTGACGACGGCGAACTCTTCGCGCAGGCGGATGCTCTGCGCGACCAGCACCCCGGTTTCCCGCGCCGCGCTTGGGGCTATCACACGATCACGAACACCTGGTTCGACGCCGGCCCTACACCCCAGAACCACGTGACCACCACCGCCGTCCGATGGGGTCGCGACTTCATCGTCGCCACGGGCGAAGTGCGGCCCCGGACCCGTTCGCCGGACATCTGGCGCATCACCTCGCGCACCGAGCGGCCGCCGTTTGGAGCGCTCAACTACGGCGCCATCGGCCTCTACCTCGGGGTACTGGTGGCCATCGGCGTGTATTTCTCCCGACGCAACCGTTCCACTGACGACTACTTTCGCGGCGGGCAGCGCGTTCCCTGGTGGGCCGCCGGTTGCAGCATCTTCGCCACGATGCTCAGTTCCCTCACCTTTATGTCGGTGCCGGCCAAGGTTTACGCCACCGACTGGATCTACTTTCTGATCAACCTCTGCATCGTGGCGCTCGCCCCCTTCATTATCGCGTACGTTCTTCCCTTCTTCCGCGCGACGGACGCCACCAGCGCCTACGAATACCTCGAACGTCGTTTCAACCTCTTTGCCCGCCTCTTCGCTAGCGCCTGCTATGTTCTCTTTCAGGTAGGTCGCATGGCCATCGTCATGTACCTGCCGGCGCTCGCCCTCGCCACGGTGACTCCTTTGTCGGTCGAGACCAGCATTCTGCTCATGGGCGTCCTGAGCCTCGTCTATTGCACCATCGGCGGCGTTGAGGCGGTGATCTGGACCGATACCTTGCAGACCATTGTCCTACTCGGGGGCGCCTTGCTCAGCCTGCTCATCATTGTCTTTAACCTCGAAGGCGGCGCCGCCCACCTGATCTCCATCGCGCAGGCGGACGGGAAACTGAACCTGATCAACTGGGACTGGAGCGCCGGCAGCTTTGCCACCAATGCCCTCTGGGTGATCGTACTCGGGGGCTTTGCCCAGCAACTTGTCCCGTACTCGTCGGATCAGGGTATCGTGCAACGCTACATGTCCGTGCAGTCCGAGCGCCTCGCCGCACGCTCCATCTGGACCAACGCCGCGCTTTCGCTCATCGCCTCCCTGCTCTTCTTCGCGCTGGGGACGGCCCTCTACTTGTTCTACAAACAACATCCGCTCGAACTCGACCCTAGCCTGCAGAACGATTCCGTCTTCCCGCAGTTCATCGCCTCCCAACTCCCGGCCGGCCTCGCAGGCTTGGTGATCGCGGGCGTCTTCGCCGCCGCCCAATCGACGGTTTCGACCAGCATGAACAGCATTGCGACCGCCTTCACCACGGACTTCGTCCGCCGCTTCGACTTGCTTCGCAGCGAGCGCTCATACCTGCGCTGTGCACAATTGGCGACGGTCGTATCCGGCGTGCTGGGCTCCACCGCGGCCCTCCTGCTGGCACGGGCCGACGTCAAGAGCCTTTGGGACACGTTCATGGCTGTAATCGGGCTCTTTGGCGGGCCCATGGGCGGCTTGTTCATCCTCGGCATGTTCACCCGGCGCGCGCATGGGGCGGGCGCCGTGATCGGGGCGGTGGCGAGCGCCCCCCTCGTCGCCTTCGTCCAGCGTGCCACGCCAGTTAACGTCGTCCTGCACACCGCGATCGGTGTCACCGCGTGCGTCGTCATCGGCTACGTCTGCAGCCTGCTCCTGCCCCGCCGCCATGACCGCACCGCCGGACTGACGATTTATACCCTCGAAGCCAGGAAGCCATCGGCCTGAGGGGGACGGCCGGGCCATGTCCGCCAGGCTCGGGTGATCGCTCGACGTGGCCAGGGCTTCGCTGGTCCGCCCAAACGAGCGTCAACTGCAGAAGAGCAGCCGCACCGTCGGCCCGCGACGGCGACTCCCTGTTACTTTGCGAGCGCCGCCACCTGCTGTTCGAACAGCCCGCAGCGAATCTTGAACACGATCATGCAGTAGGACGAATGCACGCCGTCGGCGACCATCGGCACATGCGCGTCCTGCGGAAAGAAGAGCGCAAACGTGCCGGCGCGCATGAGCAGCGGCAGCGGAAGGTGCGCCGGACACGCGAACAACCGGAAGTCGCCCTCTTCGTCGTGGTCGGTCGTCGGCACGAGCGCTTCCAGCGGGTACCAGTCGATGATCTCCCCGCCCGCCACGTAGTATTGAAGATCCACATACGCGCGATGCGCCTCCGGCATCGCGCGCTCGGCCCGCGGCCGGGGCTAGCGTTGCTGGACGGAGGCATAGAAATTGTCCCCTTCAAGGGGAGTCGTCCCAGTTGGGAGTGCTCATCGACACGCGCCACCCAGTCGAGCGCCCTGCCAACGAGCGGCGAAGGGGCCAGCAGGGGATTTTCACAATAGGTAGAGAGGTTCTCGAGGATCATGGGTTGACCTGGTTGCGGACTTCGCCGCGGAGAAATGCAACGAGGTTCCCCGCGGCGAGGCCGAGCAGACGCTCGCGGGCGGCGCGTGTGGCCCACGCCACATGCGGGGTGATGGCGCAGTTGCGCGCACCGATCAGCGGGTTGTCCCGCCCGGGCGGCTCGATCGAGAGCACATCGAGACCGGCGCCCGCGATGCGGCCCTCGTTGAGGGCTTGCGCGAGGGCGCTCTCGTCGATCAAGGGTCCGCGCCCCGTGTTCACGAGGAAGGCGGAGCATTTCATGAGATTGATCCGGTCCGCATTCACCAGCCGCTCGGTTTCCGGGGTGAGTGGACAATGAAGGCTGAGGAAGTCGGACCGGGTGAAGAGTTCGTCCAGCCCCACGGGTTCCACGCCCTCCGGCGGCGGTGCCAGAGGACGGCGGGTGTGGGCGAGTACCTGCATGCCAAAAGCCCGGGCAATGCGCGCGGTGGCCCCGCCAATTTCGCCCAATCCGACCACGCCCAGGGTCAGGTCGCGCAGTTCGACGAGCGGGTTCAGCCAGTAGCAGAAATCCTGCGCCATCCCCCACCCTCCCTGCGCAACATCGGATGCATGCTCGGCGACCCGATTGCAGTGATGCAAGATGTGCGCGAACACCATCTGCGCCACGGAATCGGCACCGTAGTTGCGTACATTGCAGACCGGCACCTTGCGCGCCGAGGCCGCAACCAGGGCCACATTATTGCAACCGGTGGCTAGGACTCCGATATACCGAAGCAGAGGAAGGGACCGGATCGTTTCCTCCGTCAGCGGCGTCTTGTTCGTGAGCACGATCTCTGCGCTGGCCGCGCGTTGAAAGATCAGGTCGGCCGGGGTGCGTTCGAAGACCGTGAGCGATCCCAGCCGCGCGAACGGCGCCCAGTCGAGATCGCCGGGATTCAGCGTATGTCCGTCGAGAACTACGATGCGCGTCACCATTCGCCTTTCTTGCCGAATTTCTTTTGCGCGGCCTTGCCGAAGGCTTCGCCGGCGGCGTCGATTCGCGCGAGCAGTTCATCCGTGGTGATTCCGCTCGAACCGCGGGCCGCGGGGATCAGAGTGCGGCACTCGTTCGCGTCCATGAAGACAGCGGCCTCCAACAACCGCTCCTCGTCCTCGGAGGGGATCGCGAGAAACCCATGCTTATCCGCATGAATCAGCTGCCCCGGCCGCACTGCACGCCCGAACACTTCGACCTCGACGCCCCACTCCACGGGCACGCTGTACCCGTGGCCCACACACATGCCGCGGGCAAGCGCCTTGAAACCCGCGTTTCGCATCTCGTCAAGGTCGCGGATTCCACCGTCGATGATCGATCCGACGCAACCAAGGGCACGGTGAATGTTACTGTTGACCTCACCCCAGAACGCTCCAGCGAGGCGGGGCTTGTCTAGGTCCTGCACCACCACAATCTTGGGACCGGGCTGCGAAGCGACATAGCTCCGATACTCGCTCCAAGCGCGTGGGTTCCGTGCTACATGGTCCTTCTTCGAAGGTTCGAAACGCACCGTAACCGCCCTCCCCACCATGGGCCCCATCTCCGGCATGAAATCGGTCACCGGCTCGCAGTTGAATCCGTCGCGGCCGATGTCAGCCCCGGTGATCTGTTCCCATCCGTTGAAGATGGTAGGCGTGTTCCAGCGCTTGAGTTGAAGCAGGGTGGCGTGATCGAGAGGCATGGATGCGTAGGGGATGAAAATGCTGCCAGCGTGCAGTCCACCATTCCTACCTCAACTCTGGAGAACTGGTACTGATCATGGACCAAAGGTAACCAGACGAGCTTCGATTGGCCAAACGCGTCCCCTATGGACCCCTACACTATTCGGGAAACCGCGCGCGATCCGATTAACGCGCCAGGCTGTGCGCGGTGACATGCCGGTCACGCTCATCAATCGCCATTCTACGCTCGCTGACCTCGCCGGGGTGGTCGCCTCGACGCATCTTGAGGGGAGGAGCCTTGTACCTCTGTTACGGGAGGCCTAACTGCAAACGCTCATCCGCCATTTCCTCCCGGCCGACACGCTCACCCCATAACAGCCTCCTAGCGGGGTCGAAAAACGGATTTGGCCGCGGCATGCCGGCATCGACCTGGGCAAGCCAAGCCTGCAGTCGCGCCTCGAGGCGCGCCGTCAACTCCGGTTGTACCGCAGCGAGGTCGTGACGCTCGCCGACGTCATTTTTCAGATCATACAGATAGGACGTGCCGGAATCGTAAAACCGGATGAGTTTGTAAGGCCCCTCCCGGATTGCCGATGCAGGCTCGGAATGATGGTAATGGGGATAGTGCCAGAAGAGTGCGCGGCCCGAATCACCGGACCGCCCGCCGGTCAGCACTGGAACCAAACTCATCC
>CAMAXB010000201.1 GCA_945862035.1 Opitutus sp. GAS368 | reverse complement strand
CCTTTGAGCGCTTCCAGCCCTACCTGGGCTTTGAACTCGGCACTGAACTTACGTCGACTTTTCTTGGACATGGTTTGGATCGTTTTTCGGGTTTAGGTTTAACGATTCCTCCTGTCCAGTTTTCCGGGGCCACCTCAATCCTTGCTCTTTATAGTTGCCATGGGCGCAGCCCAATCGATTTCATCCTACCAAGGTAGATTTTTATTTCTCGTACACTTCAAAGATACTGATCCGCGTGAAATTCAACCGTCGGCAGTTTCTCAAAAGCACGGCTGTTGTCATGGGAATGCCCAGGGTCGTACCCGCCTCCGTCTTCCCGGCCGACCCCTTGGGAAAGGAGTGCAAACTGATCATTAACTGGGATCAACAAAACATGTGGGCGCTCCAGCTCACCTACGCCCATCGCGGCAAGACGCCTGATCCGGTCAAAGTGAAAGCAATGCTGGAAGCGGTGGTCGATGAACACGCCAAGGCCAAGATCGATCGAATCGTGCACTGCGTGTTTGCACTGCCGCGTGGAACCGTTAGCTCCGGCTTCCGCAGCTTTCATCAGGAACCCACAAACCGCCATAAATATTATCACGATACCGAAACCGGTATCCAGCAACTCGCTGACAGCGGCGAGGACCACATCCAGGTCCTGCTGCGACGCTCCCATGAGCGTGGCCTGGAGTTCCTAGGTGGATTTCGGATGAACGACCGTCACACCTCATCAGCCGGCGGGCCGTTCGCCCGCCAACACCCCGAGTGGGAGCTTGAAGGCTTCCCGGGCGCAATGGACTACAAGCACGAGGGAGTACGCCGCGCAGTACTCGACTTCACACGTGAACTGCTCGAACGCTACGACCTCGACGGCATCGAACTCGACTGGATGCGCCATTGCCACGTGTTCAAGCCGTCTACGGCGGTCGCCAACGCTCCGATCCTGAATAGTTTTCTAGCCGAGCTACGCTCGATCATTGATCAAGCCGGCCGCAAACGGGGACGCAGGCTCATTTTAGGCGCCCGCGTTCCGCAGACTGTCGAAGAATGTCGCCTCCTCGGCTTCGACATCAATAATTGGGTCAGAGAGAACCTCGTCGACTACTTCTGCCCGTCGGACTTCTTCCACACCGACTTCAATATCCGCATGGAGGACTTCACCGCCATCACCGAAGGAACGCGCTGCAAGCTCTATCCATCGATCCACCCGTGGATCGCACGCGGCAACGACTTCCATGTCCAAAGCGAGGCGAGCTATCGCGCCGCCGCCAACAACTACTACGCCTTCGGCGCCGATGGCATCTCCGTGTACAACTACCAGTACCATTGGCGCACCGATATCGCGCCCGAAACCGAATGGCCCCGCGTCATGTCGTGGCTCACCGGACTACGCAGCGCGGAGGCGGTCCGCAACGGACCGCGGCACTATCTGTTCCACCCGATCTGGCCCAGTGGCGCACCCACCGGCGGTCGCAATTACGATCTCATTGAGCTTTCGACTCCCACGCCTTCCGGGTCATTGCGCTTTCGCGTGGCCGAAAGATTTTGGTCGGATCCCTGGCCCGCCACCCTCGAGTTCAAGGTGACTGGACTAGATGCCCCCGACGAAATCGAGATCGCCTTGAACGGCGCGATCGGCGGGCACCATGAGACAATACTCAAAATGGATGCCCCCGACGCGATCGAGATCGCCTTAAACGGCCATGTGGTATCCGCCTCTTTGATCCAACGGGAGTTCGCCCGCACCGGCCAATCGCCCCGACAAGGTCGTAACCTTCCGGCATTTTATCGCTACCGAATATCCGTCGAAGAACCATTGGCCCGCTTCGGCGATAACGATCTTCGCGTACGGCTTTTGAACAGCGCCGGTAATGCGGATCTCACCGTGCAGGAGCTTGAACTAGTCGTTCGCTAAAGTCCGAGATGCGATCGGGCGAGGTCATATTCCTTTTTACCCTGCCTCCGTAATCAGCCTCCATACCTCTCCCACCCTATTAAATAGGGTGGGAGGGTGGAAGGTTGGACCCTCCGGGAGTTGTCAGGAGGTTGTCGGGATGTTGGGAGGTTCAAGCCCGCTTTTAGCCCAGTCTGGCCGGATTATTTGGTCGGAAAGGAGCGCTGAAGGAAGCGAATCCGTTACGAGCGATCGCGGGGCCCCAAAAGCGGAGTTTCACCGCCCGCCCTACTTCCCCACGTTGCATCGAAACCCTAGGTTTGAGGGACCCACTCGGGCAGCCGCTCTTTCAGCAAACCGACAAAATTCTGGTACTCCTCCTCGCTGGCACCGATGTAGGGAGGCAGCAGACGGATGGGCATCTCGGGTGCGTACATCTTTTCGAAGAGCTTGTCGTAGCTGCCATCGATGCGGGTGTCGGGCATCGTTTCGAACAAGGTCTTCAGGACGATGTCCACCTCACGCTGGATCGAGACCATCGTGGCCACGTCGCGGCGCTGCCCCGCTTCGAATAGCGCCTGAATCTTCGGCCAGTTCATGATGAAGGAGGCGAGGATGCTGCACTCTCCGAACAAAGATCCGTAGACATACCCGGCCTCCGAAAGAAAGTGCTGCAGTAGGGGCGCGTCATTAATCAGGCTCCGGAGGTGGGACTGCGAGTCGCCGCAATTCTTCGTCGCCACGAGGTTCGGATGATTCACCGCCAGCCGTCCATACTCCTTACCCGTCACCAGGCGTTTGGCGCGCGGCAGATTGTAGTGCATGAACTGGCACTCCGGAAATCCTCCGCAGACATGTTCGAAAAAGCTGAAGAGTTCCTTCTCGCTGAGCGCCCCCCAGCTGGGTAGCGAGATCTGGAATTGCTTCACCCCGAGTTCACGTCCCCGCTGAATCCGCTCCAGGATCCGACCGAGGGACAGGTCGATGATCCCGACCATTGGCTCGGCTTTTCCGTTGCGCATTTCGTCCACAAAGGCGGTGACGATCTCGTCGTACTGGCGATCCGTGACCGCATAGCCCTCGCCCGCGGTGCCAAACACATAGAGAAACTTGGTTCCCCGCAGACACTGCTGCACGTTCTGCCGAAAGATGCGTTCGGCAAAACGACCACTCGCATCCCAAGGGATGCAGCAGGTGCTCATGATTCCGGCAGGGAAACGTTTGTTCGTCATGGGGGTAACGGCGTACCAGGGTTGCAGGCACTCGGAGCGTTGACCCGAGTGACGCAAAGGATTGTCGCATCAATCCCGCTTGTCGATCTCCGACCGAATCAAGGCGGAGGGCGGACCGCGCCGGTGGTAGAGCAACGGCGTCGGCCTTTGCGCAGGCCATCACCCGCCCGGTCGGTGACTGCGTTCAGCGCACCCAAGTTTGTGCAGACCGGGACGGCAAATCAGACGCCGAGCACGGTGGCGGCCTGCGCGCGGTCGCGGTCAATCTGCGCCCGAAGCTCGGCGAGGCCCGCGAACTTTATCTCGGGTCGCAGAAAATGAAGCCACTCCACCGTCACGGTATCGCCCGCGCCCAAGACACAATCGCCGATCACGTGAACCTCCAGGCGCGGCTCCGGACTCTGCTCAACCGTCGGGCGCACCCCGTAGTTGGCCACAGCGGGAAGCGCCGCCGTCATGCGGGAACCCCGAACCTTCACCGCATAAACGCCGTAGGCCGGCCGCAGATCAGGCTGCCACGGAATATTGAGCGTGGGAAATCCAATCGTCCGGCCCAGCTGCTTACCCGGTGTAATCTTGCCCTCCGCGTAGTACGCATATCCGAGGAGCGCGTTTGCCTCCTCGATCCGGCCCGAGGCCAGAGCGGCTCGGATCCGGGTGCTGCTGATCGGCTCGCCCGCCAGGTTGATCCGAGGTGCGCTCACCACGGCGATACCGTGGGTACGCCCCTCGGACCGCAGAAGAGCGAGATCGCCGCGGCGACCACGGCCGAAGCGCCAGTTCTCGCCGATATAGAGCGCAGCCAAAGTGGGCAGGGATCGACGCACGTGCGGAAGAAACTCCTCGGCCTCAATCGCTGCGAACTCCGGGGTGAAGGGCTCCGACACCACGAACGCGGCGCCCGCGGCCAACAGGTGGCGGGCCTTGATTTCCGCAGTCTGGATCAGCTTCACGGGATCCTGCGGCCGAAAGAGGCGGCTCGGATGAGGCCAGAATGTCAGCACACCCGCCAGTCCGCCGTCCGCGGCCGCCGCGGCCGACGCCGCGTCCACCACGGAGCGATGCCCAAGGTGGACCCCATCAAAAATTCCCACGGCCAGGTGCAGCGGCCGCGCCGGAAGTCCCGCCGCCCGGGCTAGTCCTTGAATGTCCGCCGGCAGATTCACAGCGCAATGCGCGGAGCCGCCTGCAACGTGGGCACCAAGTGCCGCTCAATCTCGGGAATGGGCATGGCCATGATCTGGTCCAGTGTGAGCGCCTTCTCCATCGTCAGGTCGCCCGACGAGAGGCGCCGGAGTGCCTTCAGATGCGCACCGCAGCCGAGCCGCTGTCCGAGGTCATGGGCCAAGGTGCGCACGTACGTGCCCTTGGTGCAGTGAACCCGGAAGTCGAGTTCCGGTGAAGCCCAGCGGGGCAGCTCGTAGCTGACCACGCGGATGAAGCGCGGCTCCCGTTCGACCTCCTCACCCTCCCGGGCCCGTTTGTAGAGCGGTACACCGTCGATCTTGATCGCCGAAAACATGGGCGGGAGCTGGTACTGATCGCCGATGAAACCCTGCAGCGCCTGGCGAATCTCCGCCTCCGTCAAGGAGGGCACCGGACGCGTCTCCAGCACCTCGCCCTCGGCATCCTGGGTGTTGGTGACCTCTCCGAGCTTGATCGTCCCCGCGTAGACCTTGTCGACACTCATCAGATACTGGGAGATGCGCGTGGCCTTTCCGACGAGGATCACGAGCAGGCCGGTCGCCATCGGATCAAGCGTGCCCGCATGGCCGATCCTCCGCATCCGCAGCTTGCCGCGGAGGCGCGCGACCACATCGTGCGACGTATGATCGGTGGGCTTGTCGACGAGGAGGACACCCTCGAGTTCTTTGGCGGGAACGAGCATCAGGTGGAAGGGCCGCTCAGCGCGGCGAACTGGGCGGCGACGGCGGCCACCAGGCGGGGGCGGAAGGCGGCGAGTGTCGTTTCCTTCGCATTCAGGCCGGCGGCACAGGCATGGCCGCCGCCGGAGAACTGCGCCGCGATGCGGTCCATGCGGAAGGCCGGATCCTTCGAGCGCAGGCTCGCCTTGATCGTGCCGGAACGCTCCTCAATCAGGACCCCGACATCGACGCCATCAATCGACCGCGCGTAGTCCACGAGGCCCTCGGTGTCCTCCGGCGTGGTGCCCGTTTGCGCGAAGATCCCGTCCGGCAGCAAGCCGATGCAGAGACGCCCGCCACATTCGAATTCGAGTGAAGCGAGAAAGCGTTGCACCAGCTGCAGCCGACCGGCGGACTCGCGTTCGTAGAGCTCATAACCCACCTCGACCGGACGCGCACCGCGCGCCATGAGCTCAGCGGCGAGGAGAAACGTGCGGCGCGTCGTGGAGTTGAACCGAAACTGCCCGGTGTCCGTCACAATGCCCGTGTACAGCGCCTGGGCGGCAACCGCATCCACGGCAAGCCCGTGGTCAAGGAGCAGCCCAGCCAGGATCTCGCAGGTCGCGGCGGAGGACGGATCGACCACGTTATGGGTCGCGTAGCCCGCGTTGGAGACGTGGTGATCAATATTCGCGAGGGGCGAGGGAAAACGGGCCTTTAGCCGATCGCCGGCCCGTTCCTGATCCGCGCAGTCCACGTACACCGCCGCGTAGTCCCCCGGCGGGAGCATATCCAGCCGGTAAAAGGGCTCCTCGCGCACGAGGAAGGCAAGCCGACGCGGGACGGGATCGGGATTGAGGCACAACAC
>CAMAXB010000200.1 GCA_945862035.1 Opitutus sp. GAS368 | reverse complement strand
GACGGCACCCTCCCGGTCGCGGGACGGGACGTGCCTCCGCTCCCGGACGGTGCCGCCCCTCAGTGCACAGCCAAACCTTCGGCCTGAAAATTTCCCAACGAACACACGACTATGAAAATCCACAAAATCGGCATCATCATGAACGGCGTCACGGGACGCATGGGTACCAACCAGCATCTCATCCGCTCGATCAAGGCCATCATTGATCAGGGGGGCGTGAAGCTTTCCGACGACGAGGTCATCATGCCCGACCCGGTGCTGGTCGGCCGCTCCGAGTCCAAGCTCAAGGCCCTCGCGGCCCGCACCGGCGTCTCCCGCATCTCGACCAATCTCGACGCCGAGCTCGCCAACGCCTCCAACCAGATCTACTTCGACGCCACCCTCACCGGCCAGCGCCCGGTCGGCGTCCGCAAGGCCATCGCCGCCAAGAAACACATCTACTGCGAGAAGCCCACCGCCACCACCTCCGCCGAGGCCCTTGCCCTCGCCCGGGAGGTCTCCGCCGCCGGACTCAAGAACGGTGTCGTACAGGACAAACTCTGGCTGCCCGGTCTCGTGAAGCTGAAGTACCTCATCGACACCGGCTTCTTCGGGAAGATTCTCTCTGTCCGCGGCGAGTTCGGCTACTGGGTCTTCACCGGCGAGCACGAGAAGCTCCAGCGCCCGTCGTGGAACTACCGCAAGGAAGACGACGGCGGCATCATCGTCGACATGCTCTGCCACTGGCAGTACGTGATCCAGAACCTCTTCGGCGAGGTCAAGAGTCTCACCTGCCTCGGCGCCACCCACATCCCCACGCGCTGGGATGAGGCCGGCAAGCCCTACAAGTGCACCGCCGACGACTCGGCCTATGCCACCTTCGAGTTGGTCAACGGCATCATCTGCCACTTCAACTCCTCTTGGGATGTCCGCGTCGACCGCGACGACCTCCTCACCCTCCAGGTCGACGGCACCCACGGCTCCGCCGTCGCCGGCCTGCGTGACTGCAAGGCCCAGGCCCTCGCGGCCACGCCGCGCTGCACGTGGAATCCCGACGTCGACAGCCCGATCAAGTACAAGGACGGCTGGACCCGTGTACCCGACCAGGGCGTGTACGACAACGCGTTCAAGGTAGAGTGGGAACTCTTCCTGAAACACGTCGTCACCGGCAGCCCCTTCCCTTGGGATCTCTTCCAAGGAGCCAAGGGCGTGCAGCTCGCCGAGCTCGGCCTCCAGTCCTGGGCCGAACGCAAGTGGGTCGACGTGCCGGTTTTGAAGTAACCACCGCGAACCGAGAGGTCAGAAGTCAGAGGCCAGAAGTCAGGGTCGAGACTGACTTCTGACATCTGACCGCTGACCTCTTTCCACGTCTCCCCCAAATCCGTGTCCAACCGTATCCACCCGTGGTTAAAAACCGCCGGGTTCCGTGCCTGACTTCGTGTCTCTTCGCGTCCATTCGTGGTTAAAAAATCCTTCCTCATGTCCAAAGTAGCTCTCGTCACTGGCGGTAGTCGCGGTATCGGCTTCGGCATCGCCGAGAAGCTCGCCGCCGAAAAATGGGATCTCGTCATCAATGGCGTGCGCCCGGCGGACGCCGTCACCGAGCCCCTTGCCAAGCTCCGTGCGATGGGCGTCAAGGTCGGCTACGCCCAAGGCGACGTCGGCGACGTCGAGGGCCGCGCCGCGATCGTCAAAGCCACCCATGCCTTCATCGCCACGTCCCATCCGTCCTCCGCCTCCGACCCTACTCGCTCCTCACTTCTCGCCGCTCGCTCCTTTCTGCTGGTGAACAACGCCGGTGTCGCCCCCAAGGTCCGCGCCGACCTCCTCGAGACGAACGAGGAAAGCTACGACGACGTGATGAACACGAATCTGCGCGGCGTGTTCTTCCTCACGCAGGCCTTCGCCCGCGACATGGTCGCGGCGAGGAAGGCCGATGCGTCGTTCAGCGGGGCGATCATCAACATCACGTCGATCTCCGCCACGGTGGTCTCGATCAACCGCGGTGAGTACTGCATCGCCAAGGCCGGCCTGAGCATGCTCTCGCAACTCTTTGCCACCCGCCTGGGGGCCGAGGGGATTTCCGTGTACGAGGTGCGCCCCGGCGTGACCAAAACCGACATGACTGCGGGGGTCACAGCCAAGTACGACGAGCTCATCGCCGGCGGCCTCTGCGTGCAGCCCCGCTGGGGCCTCCCCGAGGACATCGGCAAGGCCGTCGCGGGCCTCGCCCGTGGAGATTTCCCCTTCAGCACCGGCCAAGTGGTCATGGTTGACGGCGGCCTGACGATTCCGCGTCTCTAATGGCGAGGCGCGCCGAAGCCTGGGCCAAGGCGGCTGGGCGGCTTGACGGCGGACTGCCGATTGAACGACTGTAACCGGACGTCGAACGCGGCGGTGAAGGATCACCGGGGTCGTTCCCTGATTCCCCAACCCGCCGCTGCAGGCCGTCCTCTCCTTCCATGCCCATTCCTCGTATTCTTGTGACCGGCGGTAGCGGCAAAGCCGGCCACTGGATCATCCAGCATTTCCTCGAATCCGGTTACGACGTGATCAACGTCGATACCCGTCGACCCGCCACTCCCCTCTGTCGCACGATTGTGGCCGACCTGACCCAGCTGGGTCAGACCGTCTCCGCGTTTTCGGCTCACAGCACCGGCAACCGCGCCCCCTATGCCGGGGTGGTGCACATGGCGGCTATCCCTCGAGCCCACGAGCAGCCCAATGACGAGATTTTTCGCGTCAACAATCTCTCGACCTATAACGTGCTCGAGGCCTGCGGACTGCTGGGCATCCGCAAGGCCGTGATCGCCTCCAGCGAATCGTCCTACGGTTACTGCTTCGCCGATCGGTTTTTCGCGCCCCACTACCTACCGGTGGACGAAGCGCACCCACAACTGCCCGAGGACACCTACGGATTGACCAAGGTCATCAACGAGCTCACCGCGGCGATGTTCCACCGGAGGGACGGAACCCAGATCCTCTCCTTCCGGATCGGCAACGTCGTCTGCCCGGAGGACTACGCGCCAATCCGCGCCCGTTTCGATCAGCCCGAGGACCGCCTGCGCATGCTCTGGTCCTACATTGACGCCCGCGACCTCGCGTCGGCCTGCCGTCTGGCGATCGAGCAGGACGGCCTGGGTTGCGAGCCGGTGATCATCGCGGCTGATGACACCTCGTCCTCGTTGACCACGGAGGAGTTGGTCAAGCGGTACCTGCCCGGGACCAAGACCTTCAAGCGGGCGCTGACCGGGCGCGACGCGCTGATCTCCAACGCGCGCCTGAAGGCACTTCTCGGATGGCGCCAAGCGCACTTTTTCCCCCTCACCTAGGCCACATTGCGGAGAGTCAGGCCCGCCCGCCAATCGAGGTTCGACTGAGCATTGCCGTTTTTCTGGACAGCTCCCGGCTTCCAATCAGCGACCGGGTCCGCCTAACCATTTTCTAGAGGGCAGGAACCTCAGGCGAACACGTCATCTCAACGGATCACCTCCACCCGCTGCACGGGCTCCGCCCCCCTTTCCGGAATTCCGGTTTCAGGTTTCTGCGTACCGGCATGACTCTTCAGGCCTTCAACCCACTTGCGTTGACACCCGTCCCTTTGTGCTACATTTTCGTAGCATAATGAAGATCGCGACCGTCCGCACCCTGCGCAATGACTATGCGAAGCTTCTACGCCGGGTGGAGACCGGCGAGGAGATCGAAATCTCGCGGCGCGGCAAGGTCGTCGCACGGCTGGTGCCGGCCCTGCGGCCCGCGACCCCGATCAGCTGGGCCGGCGGCGCCGGCCGCAAGCTCGCAGCCACGATTTCACCCCTCCAGCCCGGGGAATCGCAGAAACTCCGCGCCGACAGCCAGGGACAGGGGTGATCTGCTCACGCGACCGACCCCATGCTCTGCGTCGACACCAGCTTCCTGTTCTCGCTTTACCATCCGGATGAACATACGGACCTGGCCTACGCCCGTCTCGATCGCGCGGCGGAGCCCCTGCTGCTCTCTCCACTCAATCTTTTCGAGTTCGAGAACGCACTTCGCTTCGCCGCCTACCGGAGGCTGATCACCCACGACAACGTCCAAAAATGCCAGTCCGCCCTGCGCCAGGACGGGCAAAGCGGGCGCTGGTTCCCCAGTCCGATTGCGCTGCCCGAACTCATGGCGGAGGCGAACGCTCTATCCGCTGCCCACACCGCTAGGCGCGGCCACCGATCGTTCGACATCCTCCATGTGGCTCACGCACGGCTGGCCAAACCCACTGCCTTCCTGAGCTTTGACCTCAACCAACTTCGTCTGGCCCGCAGCGCTGGCCTGCGCTGCTAGGTCCGGCCAAAGGCGGCACCCTCAGACCAGCACGGGCTATAAGTTGAATCGAAGTGAATCTCGTTGTCGCAAAGGCCTCCATCGAAGAACGGGGCATCGTTGCTCAACTGCTGCAGCGCTGTCTCCTTGATTGTTCCACCCCCGGCCGGGCGCCGAATCGGAAGGAGGGCGAGTTTGGGTATCCTTGGCTGGAGCTTTATTGGACGAGCCCACGCCGGCATCCCTACCTCCTGAGATTCGAAAACCAGCTCGCGGGTTTTGTCTTTGTCCGTTCGAAGGAGGAAGATGAGATTGGCGAGTGGCAGTGGCAAATCGCCGAGTTCTTCGTCCTGCACGCTCTCCGCGGGAGGAAGGTGGGGACGACGGCTGCCCGGGCGATTCTCAGAAGCCGGCCGGGAGTCTGGCAGGTCTCCTACGACTCGACCCGGGATGAGGCCCGAAATTTCTGGGCCTCCGTCGCAAGGAGCATCGACCCGGCCGCCAAGCCCCGACCAGTTACCCCCGGACGGGAACGGTACTTGCTCGTCACTAGGGAAGCCAACTCCCTGAGTTCCTGACTGACCGCTCGGAACCGATCAAAAAAGGGGGCGGCAGGGAATGAACGGTCGAGACGGTTTTTCAGTCCTGCTCTGGGTTCAGCCACTGTTTCGGCTGCCCAAGCCCGTCTCCTGAACGATCACCGCCGCGAAACTTGCGAACCGGATTTTCGGCCTCCTGCGCGCTTCCCGGCGGCTGCGCTCGCGCCGCCTCGTGGTGACGCTGGCCCCGGCTAATGCCCTTCGAGGCATGCTCTGCGTGGTCGGCGTAATCCTCCTGGCCAGCCGCGCCTCCGTGTTCGGGCTTTACTCCATGGCCGCCGAAGGCGCCTTGGTCCTGTGGCTCGCCCGAGCCGAATGGCGGAACCGAGCGCTTACTTCCACGGCTGATCCTGCGCGGACCTAGTCGCGGGCCGCCGCGCCCCGGCGTGGCCTGCGCGCCTGCCCGGCTAGCGCGCGATCACGCGAGGATTGATTCCCTTCATCAAATCGAAGGTCGCCCCGACCGCGCCGACCACCGCGTGCGCCCGGTCCAGGCCAAGGTCGGTACGCAGGCGGTAGACAACCTCAATCCCCGTGCAATGCGCCCCGATGAGATTGTCGACGCCGAGGGCGTTGAGCTTCTCCGCCGTCCACGCGAGCGTCTCGTCCGTGGCGTTGAAGAGATGAATCCCGCCGATCAGCGCGTGAATGCGCTTGGGTCCGGCCATCGCCCGCGCGTGCTCGACGATGTTGACCACGCCCGCATGCCCGCACCCTGTCAGCACCACTAGGCCCTTTGGGGTGTCAATCACCAGCGCCATGTCCTCGGGCAGGTTATCCTCGATGACCCGATTTGCCGGCGTGCGCAGCTGTGCGGCGCCGCTCCAATTGCGCTCGGGGTGCGTGCGCGGGACGGGGCCCGTCAGCCAGACGCCCGGCTGCAATTCTACCGGGGCCGCGTGCGTGACCATCGTGCCGCCGTTCTCCTCGTAGGCCGTCTTGAGCTGCAGCATCGCCGTCGCCTGCCAGCGCACCAGACCC
>CAMAXB010000199.1 GCA_945862035.1 Opitutus sp. GAS368 | reverse complement strand
ATTCTCCCTCGCTCATTTCGACATCTCGCGCCACGGGCCGGCACGTTCGCCGAAGATTTCAGCGCGATTACCCTCTGAAAACATCTATTAGCGCCACTTTGGTTCGCGTTGAAATCGCGTCTTCTCCGCCATTTTACGCTCGAGGAGCTTCGGATGGCACGGCCAACCAAGTGCGGCGGGGGTGTCCCAGCCGGAGGGATGAGGACCCGGACGGGTTCGACGGAGTCCCGCAACCGCGGGACGTAGACGGGTCCCTGAGCTGCTCAGGGAGTGCGCAGCACTGCCGCGGATGCGGCACCAATCCCTCTCTCTCCGCCATTCTACGCCCGAGGGCGATGGCCAAGTTTAGCCCAAACGCCCGGTTTCCCCATGTCCCAGCCGGAGGGATGAGGACCCGGACGGGTTCGACGGAGTCCCGCAACCGCGGGACGCAGCAGGGCGCCGACCCGGTCGGCGAGTGCGCAGCACGGCCGCCCTTGCGGCACCAATCCCTCAACAGCGTCGTCGCTCAGCGCCGCCGCGACCACGCGGCGTCTCGGCCCCGCAAGGTGTCACGTAATACGTGACACCTCGCCGGGGTTCCTCGTGCATGGCGCGGCTGATTCCGCGCTCGCCAGCAGGAAGCTCGCACCGGCATGGTTCCTCCATCCCTCAAGCCATGGCCTCGACCTCGCGCCGCACCTCCGTGTTCACCGAATCGCTGATCCGCGAGATGTCGCGCGTCGCGCAAAAGCATGGGGCCATCAATCTGTCTCAGGGCTTCCCCGACTGCGATCCTCCAGCCGCGCTCGTGCAGGCGGCGAAGGACGCCATGGACGCCGGACGTCATCAGTATGCGGTCACCTGGGGCGCGCCGGAGCTGCGAGGCGCACTGGCGCGAAAGCTCGGCCGGTTCACCGGCCAGACCGTCGATCCGGAGCGGGAGCTGGTCGTCACCTGCGGCGCGACCGAGGCCATGATGGTCGCAATGATGACCGTTTGCGACCCGCGCGACCGCGTCGGTCTCTTCTCCCCCTTCTACGAGAACTACAATGCCGACGCGATTCTGACCGGCGCCACCGCGGTGCATGTGCCGCTGCACCCGCCGCATTATCGTTTTGATCCGGCCGAACTGCGGACCGCCTTCGCGTCCGGGTTAAAGGCCTTCATTCTCTGCAACCCGTCCAACCCGTGCGGCCGGGTGTTCACCCGCGGGGAATTGCTGCAGATCGCAGCGCTGGCGGAAGAATTCGACACCTTCGTCATCACCGACGAGGTGTACGAGCACATCCTGTTCGACGGCCGCACGCACGTGACCTTTTCCACGCTCCCGGGAATGGCGGAGCGGACGCTCAGCTGCTCGTCGCTATCGAAGACGTTTTCCATCACCGGGTGGCGCCTGGGCTATATCCACGCGCCAGCGGGCATCATCGCGCAGGCGCGCAAGGTGCACGACTTCCTCACCGTCGGGGCAGCGGCGCCCCTGCAGCATGCGGTGGTGACAGCGCTGGAGTTTCCCCCGGAGTACTACACGGGACTGGCGGCCGAGTATCAGGCGCAGCGCGACATCCTGCTGGGCTATCTTGATCGCATCGGCCTGCCCTACACGCGGCCGGAAGGTGCCTATTTCGTGATGCTCGACATCTCTTCGTTCGGGCAGACCAACGATGTCGAGTTCGCCCACTGGATGGCGCGGGAGATCGGGGTCGCGCCCGTGCCTGGATCGAGTTTCTTTCCCACGCCCGAGCATCGCTACGTGCGCCTAAATTTCGCAAAAAAGCCGGCGACGCTCCACGCCGCCGGAGAGCGGCTGCTCAAACTTCGACGGGGCTGACCCTCCGGAGTAGGCCTCTTTTTGTCCATGAAGCCGGTTCATCCGACCTTTCGCGAAGCGCTTGGATTTTGGCTCAAGCTCGGGTTCATCAGCTTCGGCGGTCCGGCCGGTCAGATTGCAATCATGCAGGCCGAACTGGTGGAGCGGAGGCGGTGGATTGGGCAGGAGCGTTTTCTCCATGCGCTCAACTACTGCATGCTGCTGCCCGGGCCCGAGGCCCAGCAACTCGCGACCTACTGCGGCTGGCTGCTGCACCGCACCTGGGGCGGCATCGCCGCGGGCGTCCTTTTTGTGCTGCCCTCCGCGATTCTTCTCTGGGGGCTCAGCTACGCCTATGTGAGCTACGGGCACCTGCCCGCCGTGGCCAGCGTGCTCAACGGCCTCCAACCGGCCATTCTGGCCGTCATTCTTGTCGCGGTGCTGCGCATCGGGCGGCACGCGCTCCGGCGGCCGATCCACGGAGCCATCGCCGCGGCGGCGTTTCTGCTGCTGGTGGGCGGCGCGGTGCCCTTCCCCGCGATCGTGATCGGAACCGTGGCGCTGGGGGCGCTCGGCGGCCGGTTTCTGCCCAGGGTCTTTGCGGCCCGCCGGGCGCACTCAGAAGCCAGCGGGACATCCTTCGTGCTCGATGACGCCGCGCCCGGCCGCCCATCGGCGCCCGGATGGAGTCGGAGCCTGCGCGTGGTCGCGCTCGGGCTTGCGCTGTGGTGGACGCCCATCGTGGTCGCCGGAGTCTCGCTCGGCTGGACCTCTCCTCTGGCCGAGGCCGGGCTCTTTTTCAGCAAAGCCGCGATGGTCACCTTCGGCGGCGCCTACGCCGTGCTACCGTATGTGGGGCAGCAGGCAGTCGACGTGTACGGCTGGCTCTACGCCGACCAGATGCTGGATGGACTGGCCTTCGCGGAAACGACCCCCGGACCGCTCATTATGGTGCTGCAATTCGTGGGTTTCATGGGCGGCTGGAACCAACCCGGCGACTTTCAGCCCCTTGTGGCCGCGACGCTGATGGCGGGCATGACGACGTGGGTGACGTTCGCTCCCTGTTTCCTCTGGATCTTTCTCGGCGCGCCCTTCGTCGAGCGCCTGAGGGGCCACGCCCTGCTCGACGCCGCGCTGGCCAGCGTGACCGCTGCCGTGGTCGGCGTGATCCTCAACCTCGCGCTGTGGTTTGGCCGCCCGGTTCTTTGGCCCGATTCCGCCGGCCTAAACCTTTTCGCCGCCGCGACGGGCATTGCCGCGTTCATCGCGCTCGCTCGCTTTCGGGTGGGTACGGTCTGGGTCGTGTTTGCCAGCGGGGCTTGGGGGTTGATCGCAGGCCACTGGTAACAATTTAGTCAGGTTCGGGTGATAGCCATCACCGCGATTCATGCCACGCTTGCCCGGGGTAAGTGTTGCCGCTGCCCATTTTTGCCCGCTCACCTGAGCTGCTTTCATACGAGAGTTGCCCGCAGTGAGCGCAAGCCATTGGCGGCCAAAATCAGGTTCGACTTCACACAATTGCCACACTAACTTTTCATCTAAATCGCCCGTCCCACTTACCTCTTTACTTTTTCAGGGGGCTCCATGTAACGACATGATTTCCCCTAATACCTTTCAGCCAAAGTTGAATTTCCCCTTCGCCAGCGGCCCGTGGCACACCCCTTGCCTCAGGTAAGCTTGTTAGAACTGTCAGTGCAGGATTCAAAACAAACCGTAACCAACCACGAACCAACCACAAACCAACCATGTCTTACCTTCCTCGCCGGAAAAACCGGCTGGCTATCCCGCTCGCGGCGGCACTCTGCTCCTCCGTGGCGTTTTCTCAGACGGCGCCGGCGCCCTCCGCCGCCGCTCCCGGCGCTCCGGCCGAGCAGATTATCACGATGGAGGCCTTCTCCGTCACGGGTTCTAACATCAAGCGTACCGACCAAGAGAAGGTTCTCCCGGTCACGGTGATGAACTTCGAAGCCATCCAGGCCCGCGATGCCGCGACGCCGGCGGACATGCTCGTTGCTCTCCCCCAGATCACCAACATCCCGAACAACGAGACCTCGGTCAACGCCGTCGCCGCTCGCGGTGGTGTCGTGACGGTCGCCCTTCGCGGCCTCGGCGCCGGTAGCACGCTCGTGCTGCTCAACGGTCGCCGTTCGCCGTTCCACCCGTTCAACACCCAGAGTGTGAACGTCAACACCATGCCCAGCTTCGGTGTCCAGCAGGTCGAAGTGCTGCGTGACGGCGCTTCCGCCATCTACGGATCCGATGCGGTGGCCGGTGTGGTCAATTACATCACCAAGAAGGATCCGACCGGCACCGAGGTCAGCGTCCGTTTCGGCGTGACCGAGCACGGTGGCGGCGCCGACTACTCGTTCAACCTCGGCCACGGCATGACCTTTGCCGACGGCAAGGGCACCTTGCTGACGAGCTTTACCGCCTACGACCGCGACTACATCTGGTGGCGCGAGCGTGACGTTTCCAAGACGGGGGACAAGTCCAGCACGGCCCGCGCTCCTTGGAACGTTGTTGGGAGCCCCTACGACCGGCTGACCCAAACCGGTCAATGGGTTTCCTTCCGAGTCGGAGACTCCGTTCGTACCGGGACGATTCAGCGCGTATTCCCAGTCAACGGGACTCCCACGATCACCACGGCTGCCCTTCCGCGTCAGTACTATGACGACTACAACGAGGACACCGTGGGCCAGCCCCGCAGCCGTCGCTACAATCTGTTCAATCGCATGGAGTATCAGCTGACCGACAGCATTCGTGCTTTCGGCGAGCTCGGCTACTACTACGCGTACTCCAGCACGCACCGTCAGCCGATCACGCTGAGCGTCTCCGACGCTCGTGTGACCATGGCAATCGACAATCCCTACAACCCGCTCGGCTCTCGCTTCTACAGCCCGACCGGCGCCAACAATTCCGATGGTACCGCCCGTCTCACGGGCACGCCTAACCCAATCACGATTAACGCCATGACCCTTGAAGAGGGCGGGATCGAGGACGTGTTTGCTCGTGACCGCGTGGTCCGCGCTTTGGCTGGTCTGAGTGGTAGCTTCGGTGAGTCGACTTGGACGTGGGAATCCGCCTTGATGTACGGCCATGTTGATACCAAGGATTACGTCTTCAACGCGGTTCGCGATTCCAAGCTGGATGCCGCGGCCCGCCGCACCGACACGACCGCCTGGAACCCGTTCGGGATGACCTTCAAGGTCGACGGCGGCCGGGTCGTTTACTCCGCGCCTTTCCGGAACTCGGACCAGGTGCGCGAGAGCTTCACCGAGACCCTCACCCGTTTCGGCAAGAGCTCGATCTTCAGCGCCGACTTCCGCGCCAATGGCGAGATTGCGGAAATCTGGGCGGGCAAGATCTCCGCTTCGACCGGGGCTGAGTTCCGTCGTGAGTACCGCGAGGACACCCGCCCTCCGTTCCATAACTTCAACACTCCCGGTACCGTCAGCGCCGCCGGCATTCCGCTGGACCCTTTCAACAACGACTTCCTTGTGACGTCGCCCAAGGGCAACCTCTACTCCTCGCGTGAAATCGCCAGCGCCTACGCCGAGACGGTCATTCCTCTGGTTGGCACCGAGAATAACTTCCCGCTCGTGTACTCACTCGAGGCCAACGCTTCGGTGCGTTACGAGGATTACTCGGACTTCGGCGAGACGACCAAGCCGAAATTCGGCCTGAACTACAAGCCGACCTCTTGGGCCATGGTTCGCGCCTCGATCAACGAAGGCTTCTCTGCTCCCCAGCTTGATGCCCTCTACCAGCCAGCCTCGTTCTCAGTCGCCTCGCCCCCTGGCGTTCGCGACAATATCCGCAACAACCATTTCCAGAGCGCCGGTCGTCCCCTCGACGCGCAAGTGCTGATTCGTACCTACAACCTCGCCAACGAGAACCTCCAGCCCGAGGAATCCGAAGGCAAGACCGTCGGCATCGCGGTAGACATTCCGTTCGTGCGCGGCCTGTCCTTCACGGTTGACTACTGGGAAATTGAGCAGAGCAACCTGATTCAGGCTCAGGGTCGAGACGAGTCGCTTGATGAACAGCTCCTGCGCGCGTTCACCCAAGCTCAGCTCGCCAAGGGCATTCCCATCGGCCAGATTGATGTCGGTTCACGCTCGGACCCAGACA
>CAMAXB010000198.1 GCA_945862035.1 Opitutus sp. GAS368 | reverse complement strand
CCACCTTCGTGGTCAAGTACGGCGGGAGTTTCATGGACGACCCCGACCCGATCGCGCGGACTCGGGTGGCCTATGACATTGCCTTTCTGGCCGCGTGCGGGATCAACGTCGTTGTCGTCCACGGTGGCGGCAAGGCCATCACGAAGGCGATGGAGCAGTCCGGCCTGAAGGCAAATTTCGTCAACGGCATGCGGGTGACGGACGAGGCCACGGTCGCGATCGTGAAGAAAACGCTGGACGATATCGTCAATCGCGATGTGTGCGAGGCCATCGTGATGGCAAAAGGCAAGCCCAAGGGACTGGCCGGGGACAGCGTGCTGGTTTGCCAGAAGCTCATGGTGGACGATGATGGCAACCCGGTGGACCTCGGCTTTGTGGGCGAGGTAACGGAGGTGAAGGTCAAGCTGGTCAAGAAGGAGATCGCCGACGGATTCATTCCGGTCATTTCTCCGGTGGCCGAGGGCTACGATGGTAAACCTTACAATGTGAACGCGGACTTGGTGGCCGGCCGGGTGGCCAGCGCCCTGCGGGCGCGCCGACTCGTTTACATGAGCGATGTTCCCGGCCTGCTGGCCGATCCCTCCGACCCCACATCGCTCATCTCCACCCTCAAGATCTCACAGGTCGACGAGCTGAAGAAGAAGGGTGTGATCGACAAGGGAATGCGGCCCAAGGTCATGAGTGCGATCCGTGCCCTGCAGGAAGGGGTGCAGCGCGTGCACTTCATTGACGGGCGGCTCCCGCACAGCCTCCTGCTTGAAATCTTCACCGACCGCGGGATCGGCACGGAGATCGTCCACGGTTGAGAGGCGCGGTGCCTGTTGGTTCGCATTTTTCGACTGACGGCCTAGACTGGGGTAGTCGTATGCTGCACGTTCACCCGATATTTTCATGAGCAGTCCTTCCATTGTTCGCACCAGCACCGCCGAACTCTACGACGCGCACGTTCTGAAGAACTATGCGCGAGCCGCGCTCACGCTGGTTCGCGGACAGGGCTCCTGGGTCTGGGATGATCAGGGGCGGAAGTTTCTCGACTTCACCTCGGGCATCGCCGTCAGCGCGCTGGGTCATTGTCATCCGCACTGGGTCTCGACGGTGCAGCGCCAGGCCGGTGAGCTGATCCACACCAGCAATCTGTTTCGCAATCCAAACCAGGCTGAGCTTGCGCGCCGACTGGTCGGCCAAGCCGGACCGGGCCGGGTGTTTTTTTGCAACAGCGGAGCGGAGGCCAACGAAGCCCTGATCAAGTTGGCGCGACTTCATGGGATGAAGAAGGCCGGGGGCGAGGAGGGCCGCTGCTACCGCATCCTGTGCGCGAAACAGGCCTTTCACGGGCGCACGTTTGGTGGCATGAGCGCGACGCCGCAGGAAAAGATCCAGAAGGGGTTTCGCCCGCTGGTCCCCGGCTTTGCTTTTGGCGAATTCAACAATCTGGCGAGCTTCGCGGAACTGATCGACGGCGACACCTGCGCGATCTTCGTGGAGACCATTCAAGGAGAGGGAGGGATCCATCCCGCCACGAAGGAGTTCCTGATCGGTCTGCGCGAGTTGTGCAGCCGGAATAATCTCCTGCTGATACTTGATGAGGTGCAGTGCGGGATCGGTCGCACGGGCCGCTTCTTCGCCTTTGAGCACGCAGGAGTGCGCCCTGATGCCATCGGCATGGCCAAGGGTTTGGGTGGGGGCTTTCCCATTGGTGCGGTTTGGGTCGGTGCCACCAGTGCCGAGCTATTCCAGCCAGGCATGCACGGCACGACCTTCGGTGGAACCCCGCTGGCCTGCGCCGCCGCGCTCGCGGTCCTCGATGTGATCGAGTCCGAGCGTTTGCTCGAGAAAGTTGCCTTCCACAGCGTCCCTTGGATCTCGGCCCTGAGTCAGCTGGCGCGGGACTTCCCGCAGCGGATATCAGGGGTGCGCGGACATGGTTACATGATTGGTCTCCAATTCACTGGCGATCCAAGCCCGTATGTTGCCGGGTTCCGCGAGGCGGGACTGCTGGCGCCGATGGCGGGAGGCAATGTTGTGCGCCTCCTTCCACCGCTCACGGCCTCACCGGAGGAACTCGCCCAATCGGTGGAGATTGTGCGGAGCGTACTGAAGAGTGCGTCGGTGTAGGACGGGTGTGCACACATCTCTATCTTGCACGGTCTGATTTTCCACTCGTCGGGGCGAATCCCACCCTGTAGGGATCTTCGTTTCCTTTCATGAAGCATTTTCTCAAGGAGACCGATCTGCGGCACCCGGCTTTGGCTGAAGTGTTTGCGCTGGCGCGGGAACTCAAACAGAAACGCGGCAGGCACACGCCGCCCGTTCTGGCCGGCCAGACTTGGGCGATGATATTTTCGAAATCGAGCACCCGCACTCGCGTCTCGTTCGAAGTCGGCATCCATGAGCTCGGAGGCAACCCGTTGTTTCTCAATCGGAATGACATTCAGCTGGGCCGCGGAGAGTCGATTGAGGACACCGCGAGGGTGCTGTCGCGCTTTGTCCACGGTTTGATTGTTCGCACCTATGACCACAACGATGTCGAGCGGCTGGCGGCCGCCGGCACGATTCCGGTCATCAACGCGCTGACTGACTTCCTGCACCCCTGTCAGATCTACACCGACGCGTTCACCGCGGCGGAGCGGTGGGCGGCGCCGGGCGGCGATTTGCTCGACTCATTGAAGGGTCGGAAGATCGCGTTTCTCGGCGATACGGCGTGCAACATGGCCAACTCATGGATCCTGGGGGCCAATCTACTTGGGATGAACATTTCCCTCGCAGGACCGAAGGGCTTTGAACCCGGAGTCGAAGTCCAAGCGGTACTGGCTAAGGAGGGCTGGACTGGTCGCTACCACTTCACAAGTGACCCTTACGAGGCGGTTGCGGGAGCGGACATCGTCTACACGGATGTTTGGGTCAGCATGGGCAAGGAGGAGGAAACGAAGGAGCGGATCCGGCTCATGGCGCCGTATGCGGTGACCGGGAAACTTTTTGCGGCCGCCAAGCCGGACGCCCTGTTTCTGCACTGCCTGCCCGCCCATCCGGGTGAAGAGGTCATGCAGGAGGTTCTCGACAATCCCCGTTGCATTATTTTTGACCAGGCCGAAAACCGATTGCACATGCAGAAGGCCATCATGGCCGTACTCGCCCAGCGCCCACGGGCCTGATCACAGTTGCCCAACCGCCGTCAACCCTCCCATCTATCATGAAAATTGTTCTCGCTTACTCCGGTGGCCTCGACACCTCGGTCATCGTCAAGTGGCTCAAGGAAACGTACGACGCAGAGATCGTCACGTTTGCGGCCGATATTGGTCAGGAAGAGGAGCTCAAGGGGCTCGCGCAGAAGGCTCGGAAAACCGGGGCCTCCAGACACTACACGCTCGACCTGATCGAGGAATTTGCGAGCGACTTCATCTTTCCGATGATCCGCGCCAATGCGATCTACGAGGGGCAGTACTATCTGGGTACTTCCATCGCCCGTCCATTGATCGCCAAGGCTCAGGTTGAAATCGCGCACAAGGAGAAGGCGGACACGGTCGCCCACGGTGCCACGGGCAAGGGAAATGATCAGTGCCGCTTTGAGCTGACCTATATGGCGCTTGATCCGAAGTTGAACATCATCGCGCCGTGGAAGATCGAGGCCTATCGCGAAAAATTCCCCGGCCGGGCGGAGATGATCGCCTACTGTGCGAAGCATCACATCCCCGTGGAGGCTTCGCTCAAGAAGCCCTACTCGATGGACCGCAACCTGCTCCATATTTCCTACGAGGCCGGCATCCTCGAGGATCCTTGGTTTGATCCCACGACGAAAGCCAACAAGGGAATGTTCAAGCTGTCCGTTTCCCCCGAGGATGCGCCCGACAAACCCGAGTATGTTGAGGTCGACTTCGAGAAGGGAAACGCTGTCTCCGTCAACGGTCGCAAGCTGACCCCGGGCAAGCTGCTGAAAGAGCTCAATCGTCTCGGGGGCAAGCACGGCATTGGGCGCGTCGATCTGGTGGAGAATCGATTTGTTGGAATGAAGTCGCGCGGCGTCTACGAGACGCCGGGTGGCACGATCCTCATGCAGGCTCACCGCCAGGTGGAGTCGCTGACGCTTGATCGCGAAGTTCTCCAGTTGCGCGACTCGCTGATTCCGAAGTACGCCCAGTTGGTGTACAATGGGTTTTGGTATGCGCCGGAGCGGGAGGCTCTGCAGGCGTTGGTTGACGAGAGCCAGAAGTACGTGTCCGGCACCGTCCGGCTCAAGCTGTACAAGGGCAACATCATCACCTGCGGTCGCAAGTCCAAGTACTCGATGTATGACGACAAGATCGCCTCGATGGAGGGGGTGAAGAGCTGGTACAATCAGAGCGATGCCACGGGATTCATCCGCCTGAACGGCCTGCGCCTTCGCGCGCGCAAGCTGGCCCAAGGCGGCCCGCGCGTCTGAAACGGCAACCGTCTCGACTCTTGCGATGCCCACCGCACAGCCCTTTTTGCACGAGGATTATCTTCTCAGCAGTGAGTGGTCTCGACTGCTCTATCACGAGCATGCGAAGCCGCAGCCGATCTTCGACTATCACTGCCATCTGCCCCCGGATCAAATTGCGGCAAATCGGCAGTTCGAGAATCTGACCCAAATCTGGCTGGCGGGAGACCACTACAAGTGGCGCGCTCTTCGGACGAACGGCGTGGCGGAAGATCTGATCACGGGCGCGGGAACTTCCGATTATGATAAGTTCGCGGCCTACGCCCGTACCGTTCCGCAGCTGGTACGGAATCCCCTGCACCATTGGTCGCATTTGGAACTACGTCGGTATTTTGGCATTGAGCTTTTGATCAACGAAAAGAATGCCCCGCGGATCTGGGAGGAGGCCAACGCGCGGCTTGCGAGCCCTGCCCTGTCGGTTCACGGGATCATGGACCGCTTTCAGGTCAAGGTGGTGTGTACGACCGATGATCCCACTGATAACCTAGCCCATCATCAGGCCTGTGCTCGCAGTGGATTGGCCACACGGGTGTATCCGACCTTCCGCCCGGACAAGTCGATGATTGTGGACCAGCCAGTGGCGTTCCGCGCGTGGTGTGATCTGCTCGCCTCAAGGTCGAACATTGAGGTTAAAGACCTCACGACCTTTTTGCAGGCGCTCGACCAGCGACATGCATTCTTCCACTTGGTCGGCGGCCGCCTCTCGGACCATGGGCTCGAAAGCATCCCGGACACTGATTGTACGGAACGGGAGGCGGCGGCGATCTTCGCGGCGGCGTGGAGTGGCACCCCGGCAACGCCGGATCAGGTGGCGAAATTTGTCTGGTTCATGATGCTTTTCCTCGGTCGTCTGGATGCCGAGCGTGGCTGGACAAAGCAGCTCCATTTGGGGGCCCTGCGGAACAATAACGGACGCTTGCTACGAAAGCTGGGCGCTGATGCCGGAGTCGATTCAATCGGCGACTTTCCTCAGGCGCGGGGTCTCTCGCGCTATTTGGACCGGCTGGACGGGGAGGAAAGATTGCCGAAGATGGTGCTCTACAACCTCAATCCTGCCGACAACTACGTCTTCGCGACGATGATAGGGAATTTTCAGGACGGCCGCTTGCCCGGAAAGATCCAATTCGGCTCGGGCTGGTGGTTCCTTGATCAGCAGGAGGGAATGGAATGGCAGATCAATGCGCTTTCACAACTCGGCCTGCTCTCGCGATTCGTGGGAATGCTCACGGATTCACGGAGCTTCCTGAGTTACGTGAGGCATGAATATTTTCGCCGCTTACTCTGCCGAATGATTGGCAGCGATGTTGAGGCTGGCCTGATTCCGGCGGATCGTGAGCACTTGGGGAAGCTGGTTGAGGCGATCTGCTACGGGAACGCAGCTGATTTTTTTGGCCTCGTCGTACGACCGCGGTGAAGCCCCTGCCCCTCGACGCCAACTTAGGTAAAGGTTCCTGCGACCGTACTTGAATGCGCGGCGAGC
>CAMAXB010000197.1 GCA_945862035.1 Opitutus sp. GAS368 | reverse complement strand
TTGCTTTTTGCGGGTGGGATCCGGTTCGGGAATCGCTGAAATCAGCGCGCGGGTGTAGGGATGCCGGGCGCTGCGATAAATGGTGTCGGCATCGGCCAGCTCGACGATGCGGCCGAGGTACATGATGGCGATGCGGTCGGAGATGTGCTTCACGACCGCGAGGTTGTGCGCGATGAAGACGTAGCCGAGGCCGCGGGCGCGCTGGAGATCCAGCATGAGGTTCAGCACCTGACTCTGGATGGAGACATCGAGCGCCGAGACGGGCTCGTCGCAGACCAGGAGGCGCGGATCGAGCGCGATCGCGCGGGCGATGCCGATGCGCTGACGCTGACCGCCGGAGAATTCAAAGGGATAACGCTCCATGGCGTTGGCCGGCAGGCCGACCTGGCCGAGGAGTTCACGCACCTTGGCTTTGCGCGACTCCGCATCGCCGATGCGGTGGATGACCAGCGGCTCGGCGATGATGTCACCGACGGTGTGACGGGCATTGAGCGACTCGACCGGGTCCTGGAAAACCATCTGCAACTGCCGGCGGTGCGGCTTGAGGGCGCGGGCGGAGAGCGGGGCAAGGTCCAGACCTTCAAAAATGATCCTGCCCGAGGTCGGCGTGTGCAGCCGGACGATACATTTGCCGAGGGTGGATTTACCACAGCCGGATTCGCCGACGAGCCCGAGGGTCTCGCCGGGTTGCACGGTCAGACTGACACCGTCCACCGCGCGACAGACCTTGCGGGCACGGTTGAACAGGCCCTCCCGCACGGGGAAGTGCATGTGCAGATCCTGCAGTTCGAGCAGAGGAGTGGTCACGAGTGGGGGGCCGGCGAGGCGAGATTGCGCCAGTGGTGGCAGGCGACGTGGTGGCCGGGGGACACGGTTTCGAGGCCAGGCTGCCGACTGCAGGCCTCGGTACGATGCGGACAGCGATTTTCGAAACGGCAGCCTACGGGAAGATCGGAGAGACTTGGGACCATGCCCTCAATGACCGGCAGGCGGCTCTTTCGCGGGGTGCTGAGGCGGGGAATCGAGGCGAGCAGACCGCGGGTGTAGGGATGCGACGGGGCGGCAAAGATACGCTCCACCGGACCGGACTCGGCGATCCGCCCGGCGTACATCACGACCACATCGTCGCACATCTCGGCGATGACGCCGAGGTCATGGGTGATCAGCACGATGGCCATGCCCAGTTCCTCCTGCAGCGACTGCATGAGCTCCAGGATCTGCGCCTGGATGGTGACATCGAGGGCGGTGGTCGGCTCGTCGGCGATGACGACCGCAGGCTGGCAGGCGAGGGCCATGGCGATGACCACGCGCTGACGCATGCCGCCGGAGAGCTGGTGCGGATATTCACTGACCCGAATCTCGGGCGAGGGAATGCCGACCTTGCGCAGCATCTCGATCGAGCGCACCAGGGCCTCTTGCTTGTCCTGGGTCTGGTGCAACAGAAAGACCTCGCCCAATTGCCGGCCGATGGTGTGCACGGGATTGAGCGCGGTCATCGGTTCCTGGAAGATCATGCCGATGCGCTTGCCGCGGATGTGACGCATGTCGTGGTGCGAGATGGTGGCCAGGTCGAGCCCGTCGAGCAGGATGCTGCCGCTGGCGATGCGTCCCATGGGCTGGGGCAACAGACGCATGACGGAGAGCGCACTGACGCTTTTGCCGCAGCCGGATTCGCCGACAATGCCGAGGGTGCGACCGCGGGCGACCGAGAAACTGACCCCATCCACCGCGGTGAGCCGCCCGGCATCGGTGTCGAAGGTCGTGACGAGGTCACGCACCTCCAGCACCGGAGCGGTCGAATCTTTGAGGGCGGGTTCGCTCACGGTCTCACTTGTTGAACTGGTCGAAGATCAGGACTTGCGCCGGGAACTTCTCGCCGGACCGGCGGGCCTTCTCGGTGGCGGCGCGCTCGTCCTCATCGACCCAGTGGAGGAAAAACTCCTCGGCGTTACGGCCTTGCATGGCGTTGAAGCCCTCGGGCCACTTCACATGGCGCCAGTAGCCCGTGCGATGGAACGGCAGGGACCAGCCATTCACCCACCAGCCTTGGTCATGGATGATCTGCTCCATTTCCTGGGCGTTGCGTTTGATCTCATCCAGCGTCTCGGAGCGGTCGTAGGCCTCGATCAGGCGGTCCAGCTCGGGGTTGAAGGTCATCGTCATGTTGTTGGTCTGCACCCGGATTTTGCTCGGGGCGGGATTGGGTGTGCCCTCGGAGTGCTTGGTGACGAAGCGGCCATCGGCGGCGAGGTAGGCATCCTCATAGGCGTTGGAGCCGTGGAACATTTCCCAGTAGCGGGGATAGAGCTCAACCGAGCGCGAGAGGGCGATCAGGGCGATCTCGTGCTGCTTTTCCTGCACCTTTTTCCAGCCGGTGGTCTGGTCGAGCACCTCGAGTTTGTATTCGAGGCCGGCCTTGAGCGCTTCCTGCTGGAGGATGGGCAGCAGGTCGCGCAGGGACGCGAGATAGGTGGTGATGGTGAAGGAGAGCCGCTGGCCGGCCGCGTTCATCAGCACGCCATCCGGACCCTGGGTGGTGAAGCCGGCGGCGGCAAACAGTTCGCGCGCCTTCACCGGGTCAAATCGCCGGGCCTTGATGTCGGGATGCATGCGCCAGCCATAGCCATCGGAGCGGGTTTCCATGCGCACGGCGTCGCCGCGGAAATACTGCTCACACACCAGATCGAAGTTCGTGGCGTGGTGCAGGCCTTGGCGGAGGGCGGTCTGGTTGAGCAGGGGTTTGCTGGAGTTGATCCACAGGCCCCAGTCGGGCCGCGGGGTCTTGTTGAAGAACTTGGTCTTCACGATGTAGCCGCCGGCGACCTCGGGATGCGTGTCGGGGAGCGACTCATACCAGAATTTCGGCTGACTGATCGGGAACATGTCGAGGTCACCGCGCACGAAGGACTCGAAGGCCTTGTCCGGATCGCGAATGACATCGAGCCGGTAGCGGTCGGGGTTGAAACGCCCGCGCCAGAAACGCAGGTCGCGCGCCCACCAGTCCTTGACCTTGGTGAGGGTGACGGCGCGTCCGCGCTCGATGTTGCTCTCCAGCAGTTCGTAGGCGCCGGTCGTGGGGAGGACGCGCCATTGGAATTTCTCGATCCAGTCGGCCGCGAATTCCTGCATCGCATGGCGGGCATAGGGGACCAGATTGCCTGCGCGAACGACCGCATCGGGTTTCCACTCGGCCAACGTGATGGCGAAGGTGCGTTCGTCGTAAACGCTGATGGCGGTGTAGGTCTTGGTGTAAAAATCGTTATACCAGGGCTCGCGCAGGTGAGGGCTGCGCATGAAGTAAAATGTGAACACCACATCGGCAGCAGTGATGGGTTTGCCATCAGACCAGGTGGCCTTGGGATTCAGGCGAAAGTAAACCGTACGGGTTGATGGCTCCACCGCCCAACTCTCCGCCAGCCCCGCGTAAACTTCTCCCGGCAGGTTGGGGTGGGGCTGCACGTAAGGGACGCCGACATAGTCCAAGAGATAGGGGCGAATGCCACCGGTGGCATCGGGGCCGATGGTGCGGGTGGTGCGGGGGAAGTCCGCGATGTAGTAGCGGAAGGTGCCGCCTGGTTTTGCGTTCGGGTTGGCGAACTCGGGCAGATGGTCGCTGTTCACCCATGACAGGGTGGCAGGCAGGTCTGCCGGGGTCTTGATCTGGTAGAAGTCGGTCTGCTCCGCGACGGTGCGTGCGAGATCGGCCTCCATCACGCTGGGGCCGGCATCGGCGGCGCCGGTGGTGGGTGCGGCGGGCTCCTTGCGCCCGCAACCGGCGAGCGCGGCGGCCAATAAAACGAGGAGGAGACGGGCAAGGGGGGATGACGGCATTTTCATTGGTAAGTGGTGAATTTTTTGGGATCGAAGGCCTCACGGATGGCTTCGCCGACGAACGTGACGAGCGTAAGCACGACGGTGAGCGCAGTAAAGGCGGACGCGACGATCCAGGGAGCGTTGAGATTGGACGTGCCTTGCCGGAGGAGCTCACCCCAGCTGGGCGTGGGCGGCGGCAGGCCGAAACCGAGAAAGTCGAGCGAGGTGAGCGCGCTGATCGCCCCGGAAACCGTGAAGGGAATGAAAGTCACGATCGTGGACAGAATGTTCGGCATGATGTGCCGGAAGATGATGCGACCGGTGCCGGCGCCGAGCACTTGGGCCGCGTGCACATAGTCGCGCGCCTTCTCCCGGTAGGTCACCGAGCGCATGTAGTAGGTCATGCTGGTCCAGGAAAACAGCACGACGATCCCGAGCAAGATCCACAGGTTCATGCCGATACCCGCGGGGATGACCGAGGCGACGATGATGACGACAAAGAGGAAGGGGATGTTGGACCAGATCTCGATGATGCGTTGCACGAGGAGGTCGAACCACCCGCCGAAGTAGCCCATCAGGCAGCCGAGCGTGATGCCGATGACATAGGTGAGCAGGATGAAGCAGCTGGCGAACAGCAGGGCATTGCGAAAGCCGTAGAGCAGGCGGGCGAGAATATCGCGGTTGATCTGGTCAGTGCCGAGGTAGTGGCCCTTGCGCCAGTCGGGTGCTCGCGGGCGGAAAGTTTCGCCGGGGTAGCTGTTTTCAATGGCGCTGTAGGGCACGGGCGGAAGCAGCACCCAGTTGCCGCGGCCCTCGGCCCGGAAGTGGTCGTGGAGTTCGCGGTATTTCACCTCGTAGTCGTAATCGAGCCCGAAGTCCCGGCCGGTATGAATGGCGCCATAGGTGGGGAAGTGCCACTTGCCCTCGTAGCTGACGATCAGGGCGCGGTTGTGCACGAGGAGCTCGGCGACACAGGCGAGAGCCGCAAACACCATCAGGATCAGGAAGGACCAGTAGCCACGCTTGATCTGCGTGAAGCGCCGCAGCTTTTTCTGCGTGAGCGGATCGCGGATGATGCGGGAAAGCAGGGCCGGCATGGCGGCTTATTTGAAACGGATGCGCGGGTCCACGAGGGCGACCAGCACATCGGCGATGATGTGGCCGAGCAGCAGCAAGAGAGAGGACAGGAGGAGCACGCCCATCACGGTGGGGTAGTCGCGGTCCACGACCGAGGTGTAGCCGAGCAGCCCCATGCCGTTGATGTCAAAAATGAACTCGATGAGGAAGGAGCCGCCGACGAGCACCGACACGCTCTGGCCGAAATAGGTGGCGAGCGGGATGAGTGAATTGCGCAGGGCGTGGCGGAACACGGCCTGGCGGAAGGAGACACCCTTGGCCACGGCGGTGCGGACAAAGTCGGCTGCGAGGTTGTCCATGAGCTGGTTCTTCAGCAGCAGGGTGACGAAGGCGAAGCTGCCAATGGTGTAGCAGATGAGCGGCAAGGCGGCGTGGTGGGCGAGGTCGCCGATCTTGCCGAAAAAGGAGAGATCGTCGTATTCGATGCTGCGAAAGCCACCCATGGGGAACCAGCCCCAGCGGGCGGCCGTGTAAACGACGAGAATCGCGCCCAAGGCGTAGCCGGGAATGGCATAGCCCACGAAGACGACAATCGACGTGAGATTGTCCGTGAGCGTGCGGTGTTTGATGGCCTTGAGGATGCCAAGCGGAATGCACACCGCGTAAACCAGCACGAGGGTGACGGCGCCGTAACTGAGCGAGATCGGGACGCGTTCCAAAATCACGCGGGTCACGGGCTCACCGTAGCGGTAGCTCATGCCGAGGTCGCCGCGCACGACCTTGCCCAGCCAGGTGACGTAGGCCTGCAGGGGCGGTTGGTCGAAGCCGTAATACTCCTTGAGGGCCTGCATCTGCTCCTCGGAGATGCCGCCCCGTCCGATATCGGTTCCGGAGGAGGTACCGCTGTCACTCATGGAGCGCGCCTCCATGATGGCCCGTTCAATCGGACCGCCCGGCACGACGCGCGTGATCAGGAAAACGATCAGCGTGATGCCCAGCAGGGTAGGGGGTATGAGGAGGAAGCGCCGAAGGAAATAGTCCCGCATGGGAATTTGGACTGGAAAAGCGGTCGAACCGGTTTTGGCCCAACGG
>CAMAXB010000196.1 GCA_945862035.1 Opitutus sp. GAS368 | reverse complement strand
TCGGCCTCGTACTCATCGCCAATCTTTGCATCGGCCTCTGCACGCCCCCTGTCGGCACCTGCCTCTTTGTGGGCTGCGGCGTTGGCAAGACCACCATTGCGCGCGTCATCCCCTCGGCGATTCCGTTCTTTATCGCCATGGTGCTCGCGCTGCTGGCCATCACCTACATCCCGGCCCTCTCGCTCTGGCTGCCGCGCCTATTGAATCTGATGTGATCCCGCCCCGCGGCTTCCGCCGGGCTAGATCTTCAAATCCTTCGCATAGCCGGTCAGCTCCATGAAGGCCGATCCGATCTCCCGCCCGGAGGCATCGCGGACGCGGCAGGCGCCTTCCCAGTAAGGCACCCCGCCCAGTTCGCCGGTCAGTTCCTGGCTCTCCGCCAGCGGCTCGATGAAGAGTACAACCGACGCCCCGGTCGCGGGGTCCGTCGTCACCACTTTGACCTTCGATGGATACACGGCACCCGTCTTGGCGCTCTTCCACGTGGACTGCACGGTCCACGTAAACGGGGCCACCTGGGTCCGGCCGTCGGCATCGACCCACGTCAGCGTGGAAGCCGGGTCCGCGCTACCGTCGCTGCGGCGCAGGCGATACAGCATGATCTCCCTCTGGTCCGTAAAGTGCACGCTGATCCAGTCCCAGCCCACCTGACCGGCGCTCAGCTGGCTGCTGCTGATCTCATGATCCATCCATAGTTCTCCCGTCACCGTCAGGTTTTCGGTGCCCACCACCAGATCTCCGCGGGTCGCGATGCGGGGAAAGGTGAGGTAGTAGCTCGCCGCCGTGGGATCCGCGCCCTTCCGCGAGTAGCCGTTCTCGCCGAAGCGGACCAGGGGCTTGCTGGGCGTCAGCTCAAGCGTGAAGGACGCCTCGCCCCGAATCCCGCCCCGCAGCAGCATCTGCTCGGTCACCGGTTCAGTCATCTGCAGGCCCCAGGGCCCGTTGGCGACGTCAAGGCGGTCAACCGCCGCGCGGGCGTCCCAGCCTTCGCGGTTCAGTCGCTCCTGATGCAGGAAATGGCCGGTCGTCACATCCAGCAGCGCCATGTGCGCCAGGTGAAGGTCGCCGCTCCGGTCCGGCGCCGCGGTGCGAAAGAACGTCGCCTGCAGGCCGAAGCGCCGGCCATCCGCCGCGTAGAGATGGCCCGTGATATACCACCACTCGATCCGAAACTCCGGATGCGCCGCATGATCGCGCGGAAAGGAGAAGACATGGCCCGGCTGCGGCACCGCAAAGCCCTCCGGCGTGGTCAACGGGGGCAGGTCAGACTGCGCCCTGCTCGGAGCGGCTCCCGTAACCGCCAGCAGGATACCTAGAAAAAAGAGAAGAGTTCGCTTCATGGAATCAGGCCTCCTGGTCAGCCGGCAGGTTTGCGCCCCAGCGGCCGACCCCATAACTCACCGCTGCGCCCGCCAGCGTCACGAGCAGCCCGAGCGCCGCAAGCTGCCCCCAGGGCAGGGCGAAGCCCAGCGTCCAGCCGAAGGACTGCTTGTTGATGACGTGGATCAGCAGCCAGCCGAGGCCCAAGCTCAACGCCAGGCCCCCGGCCACGGCCGCGGCCGAGAGCGCCGTGCCCTCAATCGCGGTCGCAACGGCGATCTCGTGCCGCGAGAAGCCCAGGGCCCGGAGCGTGGTGAGTTCGTCGCGCCGATCTAGCAGCACGCTAGTCAGAGTCAGCACGAGCCCGATCACCGCCACCAGCACGCCGATGATTTCCAGCGCGTAGGTGATCGCAAAGGTCTGCCGGAAGATACGTAGGATCTCCGCCCGCAGGCGGCTGTTGGTCAGCACCGAAAGTCCGGGATACTGCGCCAGCAGGTCGGCGCGAACCGTGTCGGCATCGACCCCCGGCTGCAGCCAAAGCGAGACGCTCGTGACGCTCGTGTCGCGGAACCAGTCCACCAGATGGCTCCGATCAAGGAGGATCGAGCCCTGCTCATTTCCATAGTCCGCGAAGACGCCCACGATCTGCAGATCGCGCGATCCGGTCGATGTCGTGACGCGAACCGAGTCCCCTGAGCGGCGGTCAAAGCGCTCGGTGAAGCTCTCGCTGACCACGACGGGCGTGGGCCCCTCCTTTCCGATAAAAGCGGTCCCGGCGGGCGGTGGATCGATCCACGGCAGATCCATGTGGGCCTGAAGGACGGCAAAGTCCGTTCCGGAGAGTACCGTCGGACGCCCGTCGAGTTCGATCCGCCAAGCCACAAGGACATTGGCGGCCGCGACCGTGGGATGGGCGGCCAAGGCGGCCGCGGCGTCGGCGGAGATTCGGTTCTGCGCGTTGGCCGTCTGGGCACCGTCGCTGGCGATGTACAGGTCGGCTTGCAGCGTGCGCTGCACCCAGTTGCGGACGGTCTGGTCAAAGCTGCCCACCAGAATAGCCATCCCGGCGGTCATCCCGATCGCGCAGTGCAGGGCTGCCGCCGCGAGCCGGTGGCGCCCCGAGGGTTGGCGCAGGTGACTGAGCGCCACACACGCCGGGGCCCGCCGGCGACCCCAGGCCGAAGCCAGCCGCGCGACCGGCGCCAGCAGGTGGGAGCACAGAATGCCGCCGCCAAAGATGGCCAGGAACGCCACCGCATAGCCGGCGACCGGAAACCGTCCACCGCCGGGAAGCGGAAAGCCCGGGAGTTGGGCGCAGGCGACCGCCAGCAACAGGCACCCGCCGGCGATCATCGGGCTCCGCGCCCAGCGGGCCCCCACGGCCGGCGCGCTGCCGCGATGCAGGACCTGAGCGGGCGGTGTGCGGGCGGCGGCGCTCGCGGGCCACCAGCCCGCCGCCACGCTGGTGACCACTCCCAGCACGATGCCGAGGAGGGCCTCACTCACGCTGAGGTTGGCCTGATTGACCGTGGTTCCGAAATAGAGCGCATTAACCGTCTGACCGACAGCGCGCACCGAAACCTGCGCACCGAGCCAGCCAAGCGCCACGCCCAGGGTGCCGCCCACCAAACCGAGCACCGCCGCCTCCGCCAGCCAAACCTGGCGGATCGTGCTTTCCTCCACGCCGAGCGAGCGCAGCACCGCGATTTCCCCGCGGCGGCGGACCACCGCTCCGTCCAGCGCCTGAAAAATCAGATACAATCCCACCAGCAGCGCGATCAGCGAGAGTACTGTGAGATTCAGCCGGAAGGCGCGCGTCATCACTTCCGCCGACTCGCGTCGCGCGCCGGGCGACGAAAGACTCCAGCGATCCCGGCCCAACTCCGCCAGCAGCGCCGCGAGTTCCGCGCGCTGCTCGGCCTGTCGGGGACCGGCTTCCACGATAAACTCGATCCGGTCAATCCAGCCCTCCTTGCCCGTGAGTCGCTGCAGCGATGCGAGGTCCATCACCATCAGATTGGCCGGGACCCGGGGAGCTTCCGGCGCCGAGGGAATCACGCCCGCCACCCGCAGCTCCACCACGCGCTCGTCGAGCACGATGGACAGTTGCCGCGGGGGCGTCGGGGCGAATTCCGGGCTGATCCAGACTTGCGGCCCGGCGCGGAGGGCAGCCCAGAAGTCAGCGGCCTCCGCGGAATCCGCGCGGTCCGGAGTACTTTGACCGTAGTAGGCGCCCACACCGTCCGGCGAACGCGCGAGGTTGCTCACGCCAATGAGGTCCACGCCGAGCAGAGTGTACGACGGGCGTCCAAACCGGCCGCCGTCCCCGCCCGCTGCCGGAGCCGCCGCCGTGGCCTCGAGCACCGGGATGACATGGACTGGGCGCGCTCCCAGCGCCCGCCTCAATTCCGGCAGCACCGATTCCGCAAGCGCCCCGGCCGGGGCCTGGATGATCCAGTCGCTCTGGCCGGTCAGGGTGTCGGTAAAGTGGGTGAAGCTCGCGACCGCCGCACGATTCGCGAGGCGGATCGAGACATAGACCGCCACGCCCAGCGCAAGGATTCCGGTCAGCAGCAGCGTCGCGCGCGGCGCCAGCCGCCACTGGCGGAGGATCACCCGATGGAGCAGGGTGGTGACGAGCGCGGTGCTCATGACTCGGTGGTCACGCGGCCATCGCGGAGATGAATCCGCCGGTGGCAGATGGCGGCCGCTTCCTCGCTGTGGGTCACGAGCACCAGTGCCGTTCCGGTCTCTCCGGTCAACTCGCGTAGCAGGGCGAGGATATTGGCGCCATTGGCGCTATCGAGATTGCCCGTCGGCTCGTCCGCGAGAATCAGACTGGGCCGGTGCACCAGTGCCCGGGCGATTGCGACGCGCTGCTGCTCTCCGCCGGAAAGTTGGCCCGGCAGCGCATCGGCACGGGCGACCAGACCGACGCGCTCCACAAAGGATTGTACTCGCGTGGTGCGCTCCGCGGCCGGCACCTGCAGCAGTTGCAGAGGCAGCTCGATATTCTCCCGGACCGTGAGCGTGGGCAAAAGGTGGAAAAACTGGAACACCGTGCCGATCCGCTGCCGGCGAAGGCGCGCAAGGGCATTGGAATCGAGCTCGCCGATCGATTCCCCTTGCAGCACGATGTTGCCCTCATCCGGCCGGTCGACCCCACCCAGGCAGTTGAGGAGCGTCGTCTTGCCGCTGCCCGACGGGCCGGTCAGCGCGATGCGCTCACCCCTGGCCACCGTGAAGGAGACCGCGTCAAGCACCCGGCGGTCGCCATAGCGCTTGCCCACGGCATTGACTTGGAGGAGGGACGAGGATGCGGCAGGCATGGGCAGAGCGGATGCTCCCTCGGGAAAAATGCAACCCGCGCGACCGATCAGAAGACCGCCAGCTCGACCTGCACGTTGAAGCTAAAGGAGCTCTCCCGGCGCGGGCCCTCGAAAAACGAGATCTCATACTCGACCCACCAAAGGTTATCGAGCGTCTGCCGCAGGCCGTAGCTCTGCTCGATGAAGCGCTTTTCCCGCTTGTCGTAGTGCAGCCGCAGGATGCCCTGGTAGACCTCGTTCAGACGGTAACGGTAGTCGACGACATACTCCTGGATCTCCCCTCCGAGATAATGGGTGGCGAGAATGACTTCCTGCGCGGTGCCATCCCGCAGCGTTAGCGCGGTGTTGAACTCGTCGACGCGGAAATTCTGGGGAACAAAGTTCTGGTAGAGGTCGAACTGCAGCCACTTGGCCGGAGTCAGCTTCAGCTCCGTGTGGACCGAACCCAACTCGCGCTCCCCGCTCTCGCGGTCGAAGCGGAGGTCGGCGGCTACATTGAATCCGACGAGGTCGCGCGACCCATAGGTCGGGTCGCGCGTCTGCAGCCGATTGTCGAGGCCGAGGCGGAGCGTATTGGTCCGGCGCAAATCATCAATGTTACGCTGATCGCCGAGTCCGAGCGGCTGCAGGTAGGTGGAGAACACGCGGCGGTCGATGGGCGGAATAAAGGCCCGACCTCGGTTGCCTTCAGGGATGTAGCGGTAGCTGAGGCGCGGCGTGACGAGGTGGCGGAGGCCATCGATGTCCCACCGTTCGTTCTTGTAGGCGTAGGTGCCGCTGGCGCGCAGTTCGGCGTCGAGGCCGAGTTCACCCAGCTGGCGGGTGTAGTCGTCCCGCCCGCCGGTGGTGCGGGCATAGTGGGTGATGCGTCCTCCGGCCACGGGCTGCAGCCCCAGCCATTCCCGCGGTGCAAACGGCCGGGTGAGGCCATAATAGGCGTCGAGACGGTCGCTGCGGAGCGACGCCGTCGAGCGGACATCCTTCTCGCGGAGGACCGCCGCGCTCAGCTGAGCACGCTGGTAGATCCCACCCGCGACGTCCGCCGGCAACAGGTCGAAGCGCAGTTCCGGCCACCGCTGCTGCATCTCGTGGTAGGGGTTCGGCTGGCCCCGCGCGATCAGCGAGAGGACGTAGTTGTCGCCGGTGTAGGTTCCCTCGACATAGGAATCGGGGACTTGGACCGGCGTGAAATCCTTGGGGCGAAAATCGCGGATGATCTCGGAGTCGCTCCAGTAATTGACCGCACCGTTCAGGGTTAGGCGCTCGCTCATGCGTTGGCGGTGGTTCCACTCGAGGTAACCGCGGTCCTTGGGCACTGCGGCCCCCAGCACGTC
>CAMAXB010000195.1 GCA_945862035.1 Opitutus sp. GAS368 | reverse complement strand
GACCCTGACCGCGCGGATAAAGCATGCCCTCGCCAACGTGCGTCCGCGCCAGAGCCAAGGGGGCCGTCGCGCGTACCGCGTCGCGCAGCGTCAGGAAACCGCCCGTGTGGTCGCTGTGGCTGTGACTCAGAATGACCTCCGGCACCGTGGTGAGGTCGATGCCGAGGCTCCGCGCGTTCTTGAGGACCACGTCCGGCTTTGACCCGGTGTCGAAGAGCAGGCGCTTCCCGTCCACCTCGACCAGCGCGCCAAAGCCCCACTCGCCCAGCTCGGCGCCGTCCGCAAGCATGGTCGAGAGGAGCGTGATCCGAAGCTCGCTTACGAGCGCAGACGGACGCACCGGCTCCTCCGCCGGCTGGGCATGCGCCGCGCTGATACCGGCCAGCAGCAGGACTGCGATCCCAACAAACTCTGTGGTCATGCGCCCACTCTCTCCGACCGGTCGGCCGCTGGCAAATGATCCCGGCGGGCGCAGGCCACGAGAGTGCGGCTTCGGCGTGGTCACGGAATGCCATTCTGCAATTGAAAGTGCTTGCCGTTCGACGGGGTGCACGGACTCTCTCATCACCCCTCTGCTTCCCGGCTGCGACCTCCGCCTGGATCACTCCTTCCTCTTCTCTCCGCCTCTATTGATCGAAAACGGCGATGCGGCCTTCCCGGCGCCTACGCCGTGCTTTCGAATCAACCAACCCCCGCAAGGCCCTCCGCGTGAAAAAGTACTTCGATTCCATCACCCCCAAGTGGCGCGTCGTCATCTTCCTCTTTTTTGCCGCCGGGCTGAACTACGCCGACCGCACGGCGCTCGCCTCCGTCATCCCGCCGCTCAAGGAGGACATGGGCGTGACCGATGTGCAGATCGGCGTGATGGGCATGCTCTTTCTCTGGACCTACGCCGTCTTTTCGCCTTTTGCCGGCAATGTCGCCGACCGTTTTTCGCGGACCAAGATCGTCGTCTGGAGCCTCGTGGGCTGGAGTGCAGTCACGGTGCTGACCGGTCTGGCGTGGTCCATTCCGGTGCTCTACGCCATGCGCATCGCCCTCGGGGTTGCCGAGTGCTTCTACCTTCCGGCCGCCGTCGCCCTGATCGGCGACCACCACGGTCCCGAAACCCGGGGCAAGGCGACCGGCATGCACCTGCTCGGCCTGAACATCGGCGTGATGCTCGGCGGCGCCGCCGCCGGATTGCTCGCGGAGAGCTTCGGCTGGCGGTTCGGCTTTTTGGTCCTCGGCGGTGCCGGCCTGATACTTGCCCTCAGCGCCCACTACTTTCTCTCGGACGGCCCGAACGCGACCCTGATCCGGACGGTCGAAAGTGACGCGAAGACCAAGGTTGAGGCAGGCAAGGCGTGGGCCTTTCTCCTCCGGGTGCCTTCCTTCTACATCACCCTCCTCGCGCAGGCCGTCGCCGGCGTGGCGTCGTGGATCTTCCTTTCCTGGCTTCCCCTGTATTTTAACGAAAACTATGGGCTCGCCCTCGGCGCCGCCGGCCTGATGGGCGTCGCGCTCTACAAGGCGCCGGTGGTAATCGGGGTCTCGGTCGGGGGTTGGATTTCCGACCGGGTCGCCCTTGGCAATGCCCGCAATCGCGTCATGCTCAAGGCGCTGTCCTTCATCATCAGCGGTCCGTTCCTGCTACTCATGCTGGGCAATCCCTCGCTCATCCTTGTCTCCGTCAGTCTCATCATTTCCTCGACCATCCGCGCCATCGGCTCGCCGAGCGAGCACCCGATCATCTGCGACGTGGTGCCCCCCGCCTACCGCTCCACGGCCGTCGGTATCTTCAACACCTGCGGCACGGCGGCCGGCGGTCTGGGGGTGTTGCTGGCCGGTATCTTTAAGCAGGATCTTGGTCTCAGCTTCATCTTCGGCGCGTCCTCCTTCCTCTACATCTTTGCCGGGGCCATGCTGGCGCTGTCCTACTTCATCTTCGTGCCACGGGATATCAGCCGCGCCCAGGCCTTCGAGGCCGCCACCCTCGCCAACGCCGCCAAGGCCGTCTGAGGTCCGGGCGGCCGGCGACCGTCAGTGCCGGCGCCGCACCGCCTGCCGCTGCGGCACCGTCGTCGCCAGATAGTCCGCCGCGGCCGCGGCCACGAAGCGATCCGGCGAGAAGGCAGTCAGGTCCAGCGAGGGACGGCCCTCCTGCACCCACTCGGCCAGCAGCCAGCCCACCGCCGGGTTGTAGCTGAACCCGCCGGAGTGGAAGGCCGCGCCCACAAACAGCCCGGGCACTGCGGACACCGGGCCGACCACCGGCTCCCCGTCCATCGAAAAACAGATCAGCCCCACGTCCTCCTGCTCCCAGCGCACCCCGGTCAACGCGGGCAGCAACGACGCAAGATCCGCTTGGGCGCGCTCCCGGAGTCCCTCCGGCGCCGCCAGCTCGGCCAAGCGAAAGTCGGCCGACGTCACCCGGTGCTCGTTCCGGTCCGCCGTCTCGACGCCCATCAAAACACGCCCCCCCGCCGCGGGCCGCACATAGCCGCCCCAGGGATCCGCGTTCACCGCGGGGAATCGCAGCGGGGCCGCGAGCGGGGCGCTCACGTAGCGCTGATGAACAAAGGCCTTGACCGGGAGCGCGAGCCCCAGTCCCTGCAGCAACGGTCCGGTCCACGCATAGGCCGCAGACACCACCACATCCGCCCGGATCTCACCCGCGGTGGTCATGGCTCCGGCGAGGCGGGCTCCGTCAAAAATCCAGCCCGTGACCTTAACCGGCACCCGGATCTCCACCCCCGCCGCCACCGCCGCCTCAGCCAGCGCGCGCACATATTCCGGGGGCTCACTGTAGCCGCCGACCGGATCGTGCAGCCCAACAAATCCGTCCGGCACCCGCAGCGCGGGCCAGCGCGCCCGCACCTCGCCGGCCGTCAGCACCGCATACGGTGCGCCCAAGCGATCATAGAGCGGCAACAGCGCCGCCCGCGCGGGCCAGGCCTCCGGGGTGAACAGATTCAGACAACCCTCCTCCGCATGGTAGTGATAGCCCGGCAGTGTCTTGCTCAGTTCGGCGAAGAGCTGCACCGAGATTTTGCGTGCACGCACCCCGGTCTCGCTCCAGAGCAGGCCAGTGGTGATCCCCGCCGCCCGGCGGCTGGAGCCAGCCCCCAGGCCGTCCTTGTCCACGACGATCACGCGGCCGTAACCGCGCCTCGCCAAGTGATAGGCCGTACTCAGGCCGGTCACGCCTCCTCCGACAATCAGGGCCGTCCGCGGTGCAGGTTTCATAAATTTTCTTCGTTCGCCCCCACCGGTGGCAACGGCCTTGCGGCCGGGCCCAGCGGAAGCAGGCTGGCCAGCATCCCGCCGCCAAGCCCCACGGCCACCGACAACGGTAGCAGCCACAGAAAGCCGAGATTCCACCACTGGCCAAATGCGATCCCCGCCGCCACCGTAATGCTGGCCGCCAGGCCCAGCAGCGCGCCGACCTTCGTGGCCCACGGCACCCAGAGCGCGAGAAAGAAGACCGTCGCCAGCGGTCCCACCAGCAGGTTCACCAGCTTGTAGCAGAGCTCGAGCAGATTGCCCTCGATCAAGCCGACGCCGACGCTCAGGACCACGACCAGCGCGCCGACCACCGCGGAGATCCCGCGCAGCCCGGCGAGCGACAGCTCCGGCGCACCCGGCCTCAGCCGCCCGAACAGATCGCGCATGACCACACTCGTGACCGAGCTCACGCCCGAGGAGAGGCTCGACATGACCGCCGCCAGCAGCGCGGCAATCACCAGGCCACCCAGACCCACCGGCAGCGCATGGCCGATGAACAAGGGGAACAGGCGATCCGCATCCGTCACCAGACTCGTGCCCACCGGGATGTGCTGCGGATTCGCCTGGAAGAACGCGAGCAGCGCCATGCCCACGCAGAACACAAGTCCGGTCGTCAGGCCATCCGCCACCAGGGAAACCTTGAGCGCCCGCCGCGCCGACGGGGCGTCGGCCGTCGCGAGGTAGCGCTGGATCGCGAGCTGGTCCGAACCGGCCGTGCAAATCCACCACAGGGCCGCGCTTAGGAACGCTCCGGCGACCGTACGCTGATCCGCCGCAAACCACAGGACCGGCGGATCCCACGAGGCCTGCCAGGTGTCGGGCCACCACGCGCCGACGCCCCCCAGCACGATCGAGATCAGGACCAGGGTGAGCAGCGCCCCGCCAATCATCAGGAAGGTCTGGATCACATCCGTCAGAACCACCGCGCGGATGCCGCCGAGCAGCGTGTAAGTGACGGTGATCGCCGTCACCACCAGCGAAAGCACCGGAGCAAACTCCGGCGGGAGGCGCAGGAGGGGAACAAGGACCGTCGCGGATGCGGTGAACACCATCAACGCCATCCAGAGAAGCCGGATCGCCAGGAACATCGCCACGGCCGCAAGCCGCACCGGCAGGCCGAGACGAATCTCCAGCAACTCGTAGGCACTCGTCACGCGCAGGCGCATGAAGTGAGGAATGAGAAAGCGCCCCACGATCCAAGCGATCAAGGGATAGGCCGCAATCTGCGCGAGCATCATGGGACCATAGCGGATCATCTCGCCCGGCCAGGACAGGTAGGTAACCGTGCTGACCAGCGTGGCGAACAGCGACAGCCCCACGGCCGACGATCCCAGCGAACGTCCGCCGAGCAGATAGTCCTCCGTGTTCCGCGTCCGGCGCGAGAAGTGAATGCCGATCGCGATCATGACCGCGCAGTACCCCAGGGCCACCCCCCAATCGATCAGCGAAACTTCGGAACGCCAGGTCATCGGAGGTCGTCGCAGCGGGGCGTCGGGTCAGTCGCGGGTCGCCTTAGCCCTGCTTGTCGTCCGGATCGACCGCCTGGCGGTACCGATCCAGCGCGGTGCCCGGGGCCTGCCAGGACGGACGCAGCCGGACATCATGGCGGCCGGCCAGTCCACCGGTGGCGGAGGGTTCCACCGGACTTCCGGCCGGGCGGATTTCCCACCAGCACTGGCCCTGGTGATTGTGCTCGTGGTCGATCGCGAAGCCCGCCTCGCGCATCATCGGCCCGATCCAGCCCATGCAGTGGTCACAGTAATCCTGATACGAGGCGAGGTCGTTCCGGATCAGAAAGCCCTTCGAGGGGCAGTCGTGCATGTCGATGCGGAACACGTCCTTTCCCTCCGTGATGGCAAAGCCCAGCTCCGGCGACTCCTCGACCAGGGTGTGACCCCAGTACTTGGCCATGCCGGCAAACCCCTCGCGCTGGATCAGGTCACGCGCATGGCGCTGGCTGTCCTGGTTGATGGCCTGCTCCCAATACTCGCGCACCAGCCCCGGGCCCCCGGCGCGCTCGAGCCAGTCGAAGGTCCAGTCGTAATGGCCGCAGAAATCGTAGCACCCGATCATACGCCGGCCTCCTTGATCTGCGCGAGATCCTGCGGCGCCAGACCGGCCGCGGGCGTGGCATAAGTGTGGCGGCAGCGGCCGTTGCCGCCCTCCAGCCGGAAGGTCAGCCCGGCGGCCTCGGCCCGCGCCGCGCCGCAGAAGTAGCAGTGCTGGCAGTACTGCGGGACGATCTCCCGTCCGCCCGCCCGCAGGTGCTTGATCGCCGGGCATTCCCGCACCTCCAGCTCCACGCGGTCGGGACACTCGCTCACCTCGACCACCGCGCCGGGTTCCGCGGCGAAGAAGTCACGCCAGTAGCGGGCGACCGCCGGCAGCCCGCCCTGAGCCCACGCCGTGTTGACCGGCGCGTAGTATCCGCGGCCCAGCTCCTCGAGGTAGCGCCGCCACTCCGCCTCGCCGAGGCGGCGAAGGAGAAAGCGGAAGGTGGCGTTGACGGCGTAGTAGAAATCAGCCGATCCCTGGGGTTTCGTGTCGAGGTAAGGCAGCGCGGACTTGGCGGGGGTGGACATGGGAGGAGGGGGTCGAGGGGAAACGGGAAAGGAATCGATGCGGCGAGGCTCAGCGGGCTGACCAGCCTCCGTCGATCGGAAGGGCGGCGCCGGTGATGGAACGGGCGTGTTCGCTGCAGAGGAAGACGGCCAGTGCGGCGATCTCCTCGACCT
>CAMAXB010000194.1 GCA_945862035.1 Opitutus sp. GAS368 | reverse complement strand
GCCGGCCTCGGCTGGACGGTCAAGCTCGACAAGGGGGCCGAGTTTGTCGGGCGAGCCGCGCTGCTGGCGGAGAAGCAGGGTGGGGCTGCCCAGACCGTTGTTTACTTCCGGACGGGCGACCGTCGAATTGTGCGGGCGGATGCGCCGGTGCTCGGCTCCGCGGGCTTGCCGGTCGGTCGGGTGCTCTCCGGGACGCTTTCCCCGATGTTGAATGAGGCGATCGGGTCGGCCTTGGTGACCAAGGAGGCGGCGGCCGGCCCCCTGTCTGTCGACATCCGGGGCACGCTGCTCAATTTGCAGCTCGTAAAGCCGCCCTTCGTCCCGCTAAAGAAAGTTTAATTTCACCCACATGAGCAGCGTTCCCACCGATCTCCGCTACGCCAAGTCCCACGAATGGGTCCGATCCTCCGGGGATGGAATTTCCACGGTTGGCATCACCGACTATGCCCAAAACAGCTTGGGCGACATCACCTACGTCCAACTTCCCAAGGTCGGTGCGACGTTTGCGGCGGGCGCGGTGTTTGGTGTGGTGGAATCGGTCAAGGCGGCCTCGGACTTGTATGCTCCCCTCGCTTTCACCGTGCTCGAAGTGAATGCCCTCTTGGACAAGACGCCGGAGACCGTCAACCAGGCGCCCTATGGCGAGGGCTGGATGCTCAAGGTCAAGCCGGCGGCCGCGGGCGAAGAGGCCGGATTGCTCGATGCCGCTGCGTACCGCGCGGCCATCGGCTGACCGCTCCCGGGTTCGGGGGCCAAGTAGATTCGGATCCATCGTCGTTGGCGTTGGCTAATGCTTCCTCACGCCCGGAAATTCGGTGATGCCTTTCACCCCGATTGGCTCATAGCCTGCTTGTGCCCGACCGGTTCGTCAGACAGCGTCCACCCCAATCCATGTATCGGAATTTTCCATTCCCACGTCCCCTTGCGAACGCGCTTGGGGCATCCCTGCTTGTGATGTTGAGCGCCTGTTCCGACACGGGAACGACGGCGCGGCGCGCAGCCGCGGCGGCCTCCGCCCAGGCGGTCGAGGTCGTGATGCTGGAACGGCGCGACATCACTGAGACGCTGAACCTGGTCGGCTCGGTCGCGGCCAATGAGTCGGCCGAGTTGCGCACCGAAATCGCCGGCTTGGTCCGCGACATCTACTTTGACGAGGGGCAATCGGTGAAGAAAGGGGATATCCTTCTCAAGATTGATGACACCGAGTTGGTCGCCCAGACCGCCCAGGCCGAAGCCTCGTTTCGTCTGGCGGAGATCAACCTGCAGCGCAGTGATTCGCTGGTCCGGGCGAAGAACATCACCCAGGCCGACAATGATCGCGCCACCTCCGACTATAACACGTCGAAGGCCCAGTTCAACCTGCTGAGCAGTCGGTTGAAGAAAACAGAGATCAAAGCCCCATTCGACGGCGTCGTGGGGGCGCGCGAGATTTCCCCCGGTGATTTCGTCACGAACCAAACCACGATCACGGTCATCGACGACCTCAGTCGCCTCAAAATTGATTTCGAGGTTCCCGAACGCTTCCTGCGCCAAGTAAAACCGGGCACGACCTTTGCCGTAAAAACCCGGGCCAGCGCGGACGACGTGATCACGCCCGGCGAAGTTTACTTTGTGAGCTCATCCATCAACCGCGACACCCGCTCAAGTGAGGTCAAGGGGTACCTGACGAACCCACCGGCCGACTTAAAACCGGGAATGTTCACCAATATCGAATTGGTGCTCGGGGTGCGCAAGGGCGCGCTGACCGTCCCGGAGGCGGCGGTCTTCCAGGCGGTGGGCAGCACCCAGGTGGTGGTTGTCCGTGAAAAAGAGGGCGCCAAGGTGGCCGACTTCGTCGCGGTCACGGTGGGTCTGCGCAGCAAGGGTATGGCTGAGATCAATGAGGTAAAACCCGGCACCCTGACGGAGGGAACGTCCGTGGTGGCCTCCGGCGTGGGGGCACTGGTCCTCTTCCAGGGCGCGAAGGTCGAGCCTCGCCCCATGCGCAAGGAGTTCCAACTCAGCGGCAGCGGCCTGTAATTCAAATTCTGCGGCCATGATTCTCTCCGACCTCTCCATCCGGCGCCCGGTCATCTGCATCGTGACGTGCCTGATTATCTGCGTCGTGGGCGTGCTGCGTTTCAATTCGCTGCCGGTCCGCGAGTACCCAGAGGTGGATGCGCCGGCGGTCACGATCAACACAAGCTATCCGGGCGCCTCCGCCCAGGTGGTGGAGACCAAGATCACCGAGCCCCTGGAGAAGGAGATCGCGGCGGTCGAAGGCGTGGTCCTCATGCGGTCGACGTCATCGGAGCAGTTCTCCAACATCAGCATCGAATTCGACCTTTCGCGCGACATCGACGAAGCGGCAAACGATGTTCGCGACCGCGTCTCGCGCGTCCGTCTGCCGTCGGAGGTTGATACTCCGCGGGTGACCAAGACCGATCCGGATTCGACCCCGGTGCTGACGATGTCCTTCAATTCCGATCTCTACAGTCGGCTCGACATCGCCGAGATGCTCGAGCGAATCGTCGTTCCCCGCATCCAAGTCGTCCCAGGCGTCGGTGCCATTCGGGTCGACGGACCGCGGTACGCGATGCGCCTCTGGTTGGATAATGACAGGCTGGCGGCTTATCGCCTGACGGTCACTGAGGTCGAGGCCGCGCTTCGACGTCAGAATGTCGATGTACCGAGCGGCCGCATCGAATCCGCCTCGCGTGAGTTTCCAGTGAGATTGATGGGCAATCTGGTCGAGGTTTCGGAGTTCGAAAATCTCGTCCTCGCGACCCGGGGAACCTATCAGGTCAAGTTTTCCGACGTCGGTCGGGTCGAACTCGGCCGCGAAGATTATCGTGAGACGACGCGGTTCAACGGCCGTCCCACGGTCGGGCTGCAGATTCTGCGGGCCCCGCAGACAAACCTTCTGGAGATGGCGGCGGCGATCAAGGCCCTGATGCCCACCTTCAAGGCCGAGTTGCCGGAGGGCATTAACATCCAAGTCAGCAAGGACGACTCCGTTTACGTGGAGCGCTCGGTGCAGGCCGTTTATCGGGCCCTGATCGAGGCGGCGGTGTTGGTGGTGCTCATGATCTTCCTCTTTCTGCGCGACTGGCGGGCGACCTTCATTCCGATCATGGCCATCCCCGTCTCGATCATTGGATCGATTGCGATCATCTCCGCGCTCGGATTCTCGATCAATGTCCTCACGCTTCTGGCGTGCGTGCTCGCCATCGGGCTCGTGGTGGACGACGCGATCGTCATGCTGGAGAATATTTACCGCCGCATTGAAGCCGGCGAGACGCCTTTGCAGGCGTCCCTGCAAGGCGCGCGCCAGGTGGCATTCGCGATCATTGCCACGACGCTGACCCTCGCCGCCGTCTTCACGCCGGTGGCCCTGCAATCGGGCCAGGCGGGTGCCCTGTTCTACGAGTTTGGCATTACCCTGACCGTCACGGTGTTTGTCTCGGCGTTTGTCGCGCTCACCCTCACGCCGATGCTGTGCTCGCGGATGCTGAAGGGCGGCGGCGCTGACGGGCGCGTGAAACACGGCTGGCTTTACGACAAGACGGAGCCGTTCTTTGTGTTCATCAACGACCGCTTCGCGCGGATGCTGCGGGCCTCGCTGCGGTTCCGCTCTGCCGTCCTTGTGCTGGCTCTTGGTTTCGCCGGCGGAAGTTTTTATCTGTTTACCCTGATTCCGAGCGAGCTGATCCCGCAGGAAGACCGCGGCGTGATCACCGCCAACCTGACCGCACCGGTCGGTTCGACCTTTGAGTACCAGGATCTTTATGCGCAGGACATGGACGCACTTGTCCGGGCGGTCCCCGAGATGGACCGCGCCTTCCAGCGCGTCGGCGGCGGCCGTCCCTACACAACGGGGACCCTGCGGCCGTGGGAGGACCGTACGCGAACGACGCAGGAGGTCATCTCGGAGCTAAGGCGCAAGATGCAGCAGAATATCACCGGTGCCCAGGTGACCGTTTCTCTTTCCCGTCCCTTCGGCCAGGCCGGCGGTGGCCGCGGAGTGAGCGCAATCCAGATGGTGCTCCAAGGCAGTGATTTCAACCAGCTGCAGATTTCGGGCAACGAGATCATGACCGCTCTGCGCGAAACCGGATCGTTCTCGCAACCTCGCCTCACGCCATCGCCAACCAAGCCGCAACTCGATGTGCGCATCGACCGCGCCCGCGCGGCCGACCTTCGCGTTTCGGTCAGTGATGTGGCAGCCACCCTTGAAACCATGCTCGGCAGCCGCCGCGTCACCAATTTTCAACGGGGTGACCAGCAGTACTACGTGATCCTTCAGGTTGAGGATTCCAGACGGGTCACGCCGGCGGATCTCGCGCGCCTTTACGTGCGTTCCGCGAACGGAAACCTGATCCAGCTGAGCAATCTCGTGACCTGGTCGGAAAACACCGTGCCCGAGAATTACCCGCATTTTAACCGCCTGCGGTCGGTGACCCTCTCGGCCCAACTGGCGGATGGGGTGACGATCGGCCAGGGGATTGAGATCCTTTCCGCCATTGCCCGTGAGAAGCTCCCCGCGGGGTACGGTTTCGCCTGGGATGGCGAGTCGAGGCAGTTCCTCGATGGCGCCAGTGATACCAATGCGCTCTTTGGCTTGGCGCTGCTGTTTACCTTCCTGATCCTGGCGGCGCAGTTCGAATCCTGGATTCATCCGCTCACGATTTTCTCCGGCGTGGTGCTCGCGCTCGCGGGGGGTGTCTTGGTGCTTTATTGCACCCGTTTCTGGAGTTATCCGATGACTGACAATCTGTTCTCACGGTTTGGTCTCATCATGCTGATCGGATTGGTGGCCAAGAACGGGATTCTCATTGTTGAATTCGCAAACCAATTACAGGTCGAGAAGGGCATGAATGCTGCCCAAGCCGCCTTCGAGTCGGCGACCATCCGCTTCCGCCCGATCCTGATGACTTCGATTGCCACGGTCCTTGGGGCTTTCCCGATCGCCTTCTCGGGCGGGGCAGGTGCGGAGGTTCGAAACCCCTTGGGGATCGTGATCGTGGGCGGACTGTCGATTTCAACGATTCTGACCCTTTTTGTCGTCCCGATTCTCTACGTGATGATGGACACTCTCTGCATCCGACTCACGGGCCGGAACAGCGCCCATGGGCTGAAACGCGCGGGGGAGATCGCGCGCGAGTCTGAGCGAGGACGCGTGCAGGGTCATGGCGAGCCCGTGCTGGCCAAATAGACCGGACCGGGGCAAGGTCTGATGCCTACCCTCGTTAACTCACTCATTTGCAACTGGTCGGGTCCGGGCTGGCGCGAAATCTCTCCCCAGTGAGAGGGAATTTTCGTCCAAGCTGGCATCTCGCACGTAACGCTTGGTCACTTCTAAGCGTCTCCTCTTTTGCCTTATTTTCGATGGACGTCACAAAGCGCTACTTCACTACCCTCATTTCGGTCGCCTGCCTCGCCGCAGGCACGCCGGCCTTGGCCCAGCCGGCCGATGGCGCGGCAAAGGCCAACTCCGGCCAGACGGAAAAGGGGGGAGCCCCCGGCCAGCCGGCTGCGATGGCCGGACCTCCTGGTGCAGCGGGAGCGCGCGGCGCCGGTGCCGGCGGCGGGCTTGGCGGTGGCCAGGCTCAACCGGTCGAGGTCACGAATCTCACCCGTCGCGATCTTGCCGAGACGGTGACTGTCGTCGGGTCCCTCGCGCCGAACGAGTTCGCCGTCATCCGTCCGGAGAGCACGGGTCTCGTGCGTGGCATCTATTTTGAAGAGGGGCAGCAAGTGAAACAGGGCGATCTGCTGATGAAGATCGACGACGCCGAACTCCGCGCCCAGTACGCCCAAGTCGAGGCCCGGTTCAAGCTGGCCGAGGCCAATGTGGCCCGAAGCGAGAGCCTCAGTGAATCACGCACGATCTCGCAGTCGGAAGTTGACCGGGCGCGCTCAGAGTTTGCGGCGTCCCGCGCCGAGCTCTCGCTGCTGACCCTCCGCCTCTCCCGGACTGAGGTGAAGGCGCCCTTTGACGGGGTGGTCGGGTCCCGGTCCCTCTCGGCCGGCGACTACGTCA